>CAVEAP010000052.1:3721-5704 GCA_963613725.1 Mediterraneibacter torques | reverse complement strand
CCGTTTACTTCTCGCAGGCCAGATGGTGCTTCAAAACCATTTAATCAAAAAGACAGTTATGGACAAAAACCATTTTTAAGACCAAAGAAAGAAGAAAATTATGTTGATTTTTCCACAACAAATTCAAGAGATTTTGGTGGAAGCAAAAAAATTGACAATGAAAAGCGTGGCAGAGTGTCTTATGACAAAAAGCCTTCAAAAAAACCTTTAAGACAAATTTCACAGGAAGAAGGAAGCAAAGAAGAGCGAATTCGTGGAAGTCGTAAAATCAAAAAGCAAAAAGCACAAGAAGTTGTTGTTGCTGCTCCAATCGATCACCTTGTTATTACCACCGAAGACATTACAATCAAACAATTGTCTGAAAAAACAGGTCGTTCAGTTGCTGAAATTCTAAAACCACTTATGACACTAGGAATTGTTGCAAACATCAACAGTTCAATTGATTTTGCCACTGCCGAACTTGTTTGTGGCGAACTAGGGGTTGTTTTGGAACAACAACTTGAAAAATCTTTTGAAGAAAAACTTGTTGAAGAATTTGCTTCAGAAGAAGAAATGGCGAAAAACACCGAAACAAAGCCACCAATTGTTGCTGTTTTAGGTCATGTTGACCATGGAAAAACTTCACTTCTAGACTACATCAGAAAATCACATATTGCAAGTGGCGAGGCTGGGGGAATCACTCAACACATTTCAGCCTATCAAATTGAAACAAAAAACAAAAAAATCACATTTATTGACACTCCGGGGCATGAAGCCTTTTCGGCAATGCGCGAGCGTGGAGCAAATGTAACAAACCTTGCAATTTTGGTTGTTGCGGGTGATGATGGCATAAAACCTCAAACAGTTGAAGCCATAAAACACATAAAAAATGCAAAAGTTCCAATGATTGTTGCCGTAAACAAAATGGACAAACCAGAGTTCAATTTAGACAGAGTTAAGCAACAACTAACTGAACACGACATTGTTCCAGAAGAATGGGGTGGAGATGCCATTATTGTGCCAATTTCTGCACTTACAGGGCAGGGCATAGACAAACTTTTAGAGATGATTTTGCTTGTTGCTGACATGCAAGAACTAAAAGCAAATCCAAATGCAAATGCTTTGGGAATGATTATTGAGTCAAAACTCGACAAAGGAAAGGGGCCAGTTGCAAGAACAATTATTCTTAATGGAACACTAAAAGTCGGCGACACAATTATTTCGGGCATTCACACAGGAAAGGTGCGAGCACTTATTAACGACAAAGGCGAAAACATCAAAAAAGCAGGCCCAAGCACCCCAGTGTCTGTTTTGGGGCTTGATGGTGTGCCAAATGTTGGTGACAACCTTTATGCTGTTGATGAAAAACTAATCAAACAAGTTTTGGCAGAAAGAAAACGAAAAGTTCAAACCGAAAAAATCAATGCAAAATCAAAATTCTCGGTTGAAGATTTCCTTTCCAAAAATGTTGATGAGGAAAAGAAAGTTCTAAATGTTGTTGTAAAAGCCGATGTTCAAGGTTCTTTTGAAGCTGCTGTTGATGCTCTAAACAAACTTCAAAATGATGAAGTTAGGGTGGAGTGTATTCATGGTGGTGTTGGCCCAATCAATGAAAATGATGTTTTGCTTGCAAAATCAGCCGATGCAATGCTTGTTGGTTTTAATGTAAAACCAGACAGTAAGGCGCAAATTATTATTGAACACAACAAAATGCCAATTTTCATGTCAAAAATCATTTATCAAATTATTGAGCACATAACAAAAGTCATAAAATCAATGAGAAAACCAGTGTTTGAAGAGCGTGTTATTGGTCATGCCGAAGTTATTCGCATCTTCAAAATCAGCCGTATTGGAACAGTTGCGGGTTGCGTTGTGAAAGATGGAAAAATCACAAAAAGTGCAAAAATCAGGTTGTTCCGTGGCAAAGACATGCTTGTTGACACAACCATAACAACTTTGCAAAAAGACAAAAATGATGTAAAAGATGTTGTTGCAAACATGGAA
>CAVEAP010000052.1:0-3711 GCA_963613725.1 Mediterraneibacter torques | reverse complement strand
ATGACATTTTGGTTGGTGACCTTGTTGAAGCATATGTTATTGAGCAAATAGAAAGAGACTAACAAAAAAATCTTAATAGGCAAAACTATTAAGATTTTAATTTAAAAAGGAGAAATTATGAGCAACAGAATTGAAAAAATAAACTCTGAAGTGCACAAAACTTTAACACAAATTCTTGCAAATGAGTTAAAAGACCCACGCCTTACGGGGTTTGTAACCATAACCGAAGTTAAGGTTAGTGGAGATTTAAGCCATTGCAAAATTTTTGTTACAATTTTGGCACAAAGTGAACAAGAAAAAGCATTAACTTTCAAAATTTTGAAAGATTGTGCTCCATATATTCGCAAAAGTTTGGCACAAAAATTAAACATGAGACTTACTCCTGAAATTCATTTTTTTATTGATGAAACTTGGGAGGAAGGCATTAAAATTGACAAATTGTTAGACACAATTTCAAAAGCAAAGGAGAAGTAAAGATGAGTTTTTTGGCAGAATTTCAAAATTCGCTTAAAAATGCAAAAAACATTGCAATTTTTACCCACAAAGACAGTGACCATGATTGCATATGTTCCGCAGTGGCACTTCAAATTATCATAGAGCAAATGTTCAACAAAAAAAGCACAATTTTTGTGGACAAAATGCCTTCCGAGGCAATTTTGCTTTTTGCTCCGCACAAAAATTTTGAAACAAAATCAAAGCAAACTTTTGATGTTGGTATTTGTGTTGATTGTTCCGACATAAGCAGGCTTTGTGAGGATAATTTAAAGGTGTTTGCAAATTGCAAAAAAACTTTTAACATTGACCATCACAAAGACAACACTGAATTCGCAAATTTCAACTATGTCAAAAGGGGATTTTCAAGTTGCTGTGAGGTGTTGTTTTGGCTTTTTGAAAAGCATTTCACTCTCACCAAAGAACTTGCCAAGGCGTTTTATGCTGGAATTTTAATGGATTCTGGTATGTTTTGCTACAATTCTGCAAACCACAAAACTTTGCTTTGTGCCAGCAAAATTCTAAAATCTTTTCCCGAAGCAAAAGAAGGTTTTTTTGTTTGTTTTGGAATTGCTGGATTTGAAAATTTTTCAATAACAAAAAGGGCTTTTGATTCGGTAAGGTTTTATGAAAACAATCAAATTGCTGTTTCAATTTTGCAAAAAAAAGATTTTGAGGAGTGCAAATGCAAACGAGAAGATGGAAAATTTATTGTGTCCTATCTTCAAAACATCAGTGGTGTTAAAATTGCAATTAGCATAAGTGAAGATGCTCAAAATGAGTGGAGAATTAGCCTAAGAACTCCTTTTCAGGACATTGATGTATCAAAAATTGCACACAAATTTAATGGAGGAGGGCACAAACAAGCCTCGGGGCTAACTCTTAAAGGAAATCTTGAAAAGGCACTAAAAGCCCTTGTTTTAGAGGCAAAAAAGGAATTAAAATGAATGGTTTTTTTAACATCAACAAGCCCTTTGGCATAAGTTCAGCAAAAGCGGTGTGGCTTGTTAAAAAAAAGTTTAATCTAAAAGACAAAATTGGGCATATGGGAACATTGGATCCCAATGCAACAGGAGTTTTGGTTGTTGGAATTGGTAGGGCAAACAGACTTTTTGATGTAATGCAAAACAAACAAAAAACTTATGTGGCAGAATTTACTTTTGGTTTTGAAACCGAAACTTTAGACCTTGAAAGTGAGGTTATATTACAAAAATCTGACACAATCCCAACAAAAAAACAGATTGAAAACATGGTTAAAACAATGATTGGCAAACAAAGTCAGGTTGCACCAATTTTTTCAGCAAAAAGCATTGATGGAAAAAGGGCTTATCTTTTGGCAAGGCAAGGGAAAAGTGCAAACATCAAACCCCATGAAATTGAAATTTTTGACTTCAAACTTCTAAGCCAAACAAGTCAAGCGGTTTTTCAATTTGAAATCACTTGTAGCAGTGGCACTTATATCCGTAGCATTTGTCGTGATTTGGCATACAAATTAAATTCAGTGGCAACAATGACTGCCCTCAAACGCACAAAATGTGGGCCGTTTTTGCTTGAAAATGCAAAAACCATTGAGGAAATCACTGAAAATGACCTAACACCAAATGATTTTGCTTTGGGGCATCTAAAAACTTTAAATCTAACCCCATTGCAAGTGCAAAAAATAAAAAATGGCATAAAGCAAAATTGTGATGAACCAAATGGTTTTTACAAAATTTATGAGGACAAAGTCCTCATTGGAATTGCAAAAGTCCAAGATGGAGTTGCAAGCATTCCAACATGGCTAATTTAGGAGGAAAATATGATAAGATTTGGACCTTCAGGGAATGGAGAACTTTTTTATGAACAGGGGAACAAAGACAGTGAACAAGCACCAAAGTGGCTTAATTCTTTAGGGTTAAGTGCCTATGAATATAGTTTTACTTTGGGAAGATTTATCACCCCAGAAAAAGCGGAAAGAATGCGGGTTGAGGCTGAAAAATACAACATAAAAATAAGTGTTCATGCTCCTTATTACATAAATTTTTGCAATTTAAGTGAAATTTCACAGGAAAACAATGCAAAATATGTGCTTAACAGTCTTCGTGGAGTGAGAGCAATGGGTGGGGACAGTTGTGTTGTTCATGTGGGTTCAACAATGAAACTTCCTCGTGAACAGGCGTTTTCAAACCTTGAAAAAAGTTTTAAAGATTTTTTGCAAACCTATTATGAGCAAAATCTTGATGGAGTGCATATAAACCCAGAAACAATGGGGAAATTTTCAAACATCGGCACCGTTGATGAAATTCTTGAAATTTGCAGTTGGGACAAAAACCTTGTTCCATGCTTTGACTTTGGTCATATAAATTGCCTTACTCAAGGCTCGTTAAAAACTGAAGAAGATTTTTTGAAGATTTTTGAAAAGGGAATTGAAAAAATTGGGTTTGACAAAATTAACAACTGCCACATTCATTTTTCAAAAATAAAATATGGTGAAAAAGGCGAAATTGCTCACTTAACTTTTGAAGATGATGTTTTTGGGCCAAATTATGAACCATTTTTAGATTGTGTTCACAAACTTAAACTAAACCCAACCATCATAAGTGAATCAAGAGGAACTCAGGCACAAGACTCCAAAACAATGGCAGATTATTTTAAATCGCTAAAACAAAAAAAACAATGATTAGGCAAGGACTATTGGTTTTAAAACTATCAAAAAAAAGAAAGGAACAATGCAAATTTAAAGCACTGTTCCTTTTTGTTAATTTCAAACATTATTGACTAAAATCACTTTTTTTGTTATTAAAATTAGTTGCTGTGAAATGTTATTCCAACAAATTTAATGCCAGCAAAACACATATTATTAAGCGAAGATGGCATAATTGTAACTTCATTTTCATCAACCACTTTCAAAAATTTGTTTTTAAGTTCAAGAGCCTCAGTTTCAGCGTTGGAAAAAACGATTGAAAAAGTAAAATCAGCAATATTTTCGCCATTTGTGTTAACAATTGAAAACAATTTGTTAACGCCAGCCTTAAAGCCTCTTGATTTGTCCAAAAGTTTAAAGTTTCCCTTTTTGTCTATGCAAATAATTGGCTTAACTCCAACAAGTCCGCCCAAAAGGGAGGTTCCTGCTTGCTTCATGATTGGGTTTGTAAGCAAAAATTTGGCGTCATCAACAACAAAGGCAGTTACAAATTGTCCAGCAAGATTAGATGCAAATTCAATGGCTTTGTCAAAATC
>CAVEAP010000051.1:0-5811 GCA_963613725.1 Mediterraneibacter torques | reverse complement strand
TAAATTCTAGTTACCGAGTAAATGCTATTTATAAGCAAAAATTTAATGTCAAAATTAATGTTGTAGGCACTTAATGTGCAATTTTGACAAAATTTGTGAAAATCTGTCAAAACATCTCCTAATTCCGGAGCAAAAATAAGCATTTCATCATCAATTCCTGTTAGATTTACAATTTCTTCATCAAGTGTTTCATGGGGATTGACTAAGCTTGAAAAAGTTTCAATGCATTTTCCATTTTTAACTTTTACTGCACCAATTTCAATGATTTTGCAATGCTCGGCGTTAAGTCCTGTTGTTTCAAAGTCAAACACAACAACTTGTTTGTCGTTTTCCCAATAATCACTCACACTTTCATTTGCCACACTAAACAAACTCATTTGCTCAATTTCTTCCATTGGTTTAGGAAAAACTGTTTTGTAATTTTTTGCGGGTTCTCGCCAAAGATATTTTAGCTCTTTTGTTAAAACTTTGCAAACAGAAAGGTCAAATGCTCTAAAATTTGTAACACCATTAAATTCACTGGTTTTTCCTGCAACCAAAACCTCACAACCATCGGTTAATTTTTCCAATTTTTCAGCATCTTTGTCGTGTGGAAACATCACCACCCTTATATCTCCGCTTGCATCAACAAGGTCAAAAGAAAATTTTTTGTGTTGCAACACATCTTCAATGTCTTTGTGTGCTCTTGGAACAAAAAATGACATTTGCGGATTGGTTAATGTTCCCGCCAAAACCTGTTGTTCTTTGCCCGTCAAATTTCCTATGAACACTGGGCTTTGTGTTATGATTTTGCCAGTAACACAAACAACTTCATCAACTTCCATTTTGTTAATAAATTTTTCTTGCTCCAAAACTTCTTCAAGTTGCATGGCAGAGGTTTTTTCGGGCATTGATTTTTGTTTTTGAACAGTTTTGCAAACATTTAGTTTTAGTTTTACTTCTTCAAAAAGTGATTTTTGAAGTTTGCTTTTAAGGTTATCTAAAAATTTGCAAGTTTTTAAAATATTTGCCATTTCACCATCGCAATCAATTGTAATGTTAATCACATTTTCATCTTTGTCAAAAGTTAAATGAAAATCTTCTTTTTCAGCAAAGTCTTTTAGATAAGGAAATTCCTCATCAATAAAATCACAAACAGTTTTGAACAAAATATCTTCATCAAGGTAACTTTGTTTGAATTTTATTTTAATTTTGCTAAGTTCCCCCACCATTTGCAACAAATCGTTTTGTAAATTTTCTCGCAATTCATTGGTAACTTTATACCCCTTTGGGTGCAAAAATAAAAATGTGGTGATGTTTGTTTTTTCATCATATAACGCATCTTCAAATTTTAGGTTTTCATATTCTTCTTTTTCTAGTAAATCTGTTAATTTCATTTTTTCCCTACCGAATTAAATTATATAAATCCACAAAAATCACAAAAGCAAGCAAAACAAAAAGCCCTATCATGTGAATTTTTGCTTCAATCTCTGGTTTGATTGGTTTTTTTCGTATCCACTCAATTGTTGTGAACACTATGCGTGAGCCATCAAGGGCTGGTATTGGCAAAATGTTGAACATTGCAAGGTTTGCCGAAATAAAAGGCAAAAATATAAACAAATTGGCAATGTTTAATTGAGAATATTCAGCAATATAGCCGATTGTTGTGATTGGCCCAGCAACATTTGAAAGTGCCACACCACCTGTTAAAAGCATAAACAAGAAAACCAAAACTTGCCATGCCATTGCACATGCAACAGGCACACATGAGGCTAATGCCTCTAAAAAGGAATATTTGTAAGGTGTGTGCGAAATCCCCAAAACCCCAACTGATGATGAAGGGCTGTTTGGATTTTGAAACATTGCTGTTTTAAACTCTATTGTTGCCCCATCACGCTGAACTGTTACCACAAAAGTTTCATTTATGCTGTAAGTTGAAACCAATCCTTGCAAACTGTTTCCTTGAACAAAACTAATGTTTTTTCCATCAATTTTCCGTATTACATCACCATTTTGAAAAGCCTGAATTTTTTGTGAATCTTCTTTGTCTTGATTGTAGGTGGCAACATATTCTTGATTTTTGCTTGCATCACTAACTTGTGGAATGTCATAGCCAAAAGAAACAAGCAAAATGAAAGCAAAAATTATGGCAGACAAAAAGTTAAAAACAACTCCACCCAAAAGAACGATAATTCTTTTCCAAGGTTTTTGACGATTGAAAGCCCGCGAATCGCTGTCTTTTTCATCTTCACCCGCAAAAGCACAATAACCACCCAAAGGCAAAATTCTTATGCTAAACTTCTCACCATTTTTTCGTGTTTTTGAAAAAATTGTTTTGCCAAAGCCAATGGAAAATTCATTTATTTTAAAACCCAGCCATTTGCCAAAAGTGTAATGCCCAAATTCATGAATGGTTATAACCAAAAGCAAAACAACAATTGCCAGCAAAATGTAGGCAATTGTTGTAATTACACTTAAAAAAGTTGTTCCAAGCATTGAAAAAAGCATTGTTATCTCCTTTTTTAAAGTTTATGCAAGCCAGTGTGCTTTTATGTTAAAAAGCAATTAAAAGAGCAACAAAAACAATGACAGAGTTGAACACAAGTCCATTTATTCTGTCCATAATTCCACCATGCCCTGGAATAAGGCTTGAAAAGTCTTTTATGCCAGCAAGGCGTTTCATGTAAGATGAAAACATGTCTCCAAGCATATTAACACAACCACTAAGAAGCCCTAAGAACAAGCACCAAAATGGTGTGAAATTGTGAGCTGAAAAAACTGAACGAAATCCACAGTTTACCATGACAAGATAAACCACAAAACTTGCAATTATTGCACCTAAAATTCCACCAACCAAACCGCTCCAAGTTTTGCCCGGTCCCAGTTTTTCATAACTAATTTTTTTTGTTGGAATTGCCCTTCCTGCAACAAGTGCCAAACAATCGGCACCAATGGTTGTTGCAAACAAAAACACCAAACCAAAAAGACCAATGTCCGCACCAAAATCAACTTGCGTTAATGCAGAATAGTGATTTGTCATAAACACAAATGTAAGCAAAAATGATGGGTAAAGACAAGCCAAAATTGTGTTCAAACTCTTTTTTAAGGCAAATGTTACATAAGATGTTTCATCGCTTTCGTAATACATTTTGTTTAGAGTGTATTTTTTGGCACAAATGCCAATTGATAGTGTGATGATAAATGTTAAAATAATTATGCCAACATTCATCAAAAGATAATAGAAAAATGTGATGTCAAGAAAAGTGCACATAATAAGTAGCACAAAACTAATCACTGGGAACAGACCCAACGCAATAACATAGGTGGGCTTGTCCATTTTGCGGAAAAGACCTTCTATTTCAAAAGTTCCCGCAATCATTAAAAATCCAATTAGGATGTCAAACAAAAACACTGTTTGGCTGGAAATTTGTCTTAATGCAAAAAATCCAACAAGAACCACCAAAATAAGTGTGCCAAAAGCAATTCGTTTGCCCCAATTTGAAGGTGTGTTTATTTTTTTTGTGTCCATAAGGTCAACCTCTTTTGTTGTTAGTTATTTTTTAATCCGCCAAATCTTCTTTTTCGTTTTTGATAAGATTTTAGTGCTTTTTGAAGATTTTTGTTAGAAAAACTTGGCCAATATGTTTTTGTGAAATAAAATTCACTGTATGCCATTTGATAGAGCATAAAATTTGAAATACGCATTTCACCACTTGTTCTTATTACAAAATCTGGGTTTATGGTTCCTGCCGTAAACAAAAGACTTTCAAAAATTTGATGGGTGATTTGTCCTTCCAGTTTTTTTGCTTTGTTAACTGCTTGCAAAATGTCATCTTGCCCACCATAATTAACCGCAAAATTCACAACAAAACTTTTGCAATTTTTTGTTTTTTCCTTTGCTTCTTCAAAGTGCAAAACCAAATCTTGCGGAAGTTTGTTGTAATCTCCAAAAAAATTGAGTTTGATGTCTTTTTCAATAAAATCATTAAGGTTTGTGTTCACATAATCTCGTATTAAGTCAAAAATTGTGTCAATTTCATCTTTTGGCCTTTTCCAATTTTCTGTGCTAAACGCAAAGTAAGTGACAACCTTTATTTTTAGGTCAAACAAATTTTCTGTTATGCGTTTAATGTTTTCACATCCCGCTTTATGCCCAAATTTTCGTGGAAGTCCACGCTTTTGTGCCCATCTTCCATTGCCATCCATGATTATTGCAACATGGGTTGGAAGTCTGTTTAAGTCAAGTTTGTGATAGATTTTTGTTTTACCTAAAATCATTGTAACCTCTTTTCATTTATTATAATACGTTTTAACTCAATTTTATGATAAACAAAAAAATTAAATTTAAACAAGAAACCTCTTAAACTTCCATAATTTCTTTTTCTTTTTGTTCTAGTGCTTTGTCAACTTTGTCGGTGTAGGAGTTCAAAATCTTTTGAACTTCTTTTTCAGCAACCATCAAATCATCTTCAGTTATTTTTGATTGCTTTTTAAGGTCTTTGAACATGTCTAGTGTTTCACGACGACCATTTCTCATGTTGACTTTTGCATCTTCACCAAACTTTTTAACCATTTTCACAAGTTCAACTCTGCGTTCTTCTGTTGGGGCTGGAACATAAAGTTTGATTACCTTTCCATCATCACTTGGATTAAGCCCCAAATCACTTGTTTGGATTGCCTTTAAAGTTTCACGAAGCATGCTGATGTCCCAAAGACTAATCAAAATTGTGCGTGGATCTGGTGCTGAAACATTTGCCATTCTTGGAATTGGTGTCATTGTTCCATAGTAGTCCACCATAACTTTGTCGAGCATTCGTGGGTTTGCCCTACCAGCACGAACAGAATTGAGTTCTGTTAAATAGTGCTGATAATTTCCCTCTAAATGAGTTTTAAGCCCTTCATAAAGTGCTTTGTCTTCTTCATTGTTAAACATAAATTTTCACCTCTTTAAAGTAATATCTATATTTTACTACAAAAATTTGATTTTGGCAAACAAAAAAAGCCTAATTTCTTGGGCTTTTTTCAAAAAGTTTTAGGCCTCTGCCTTTTGCTTGTCAATTTGTTTTTGAATTTCTTCAGCAAAATTTTCTTCTTTCTTTTGAAGTCCTTCGCCCATTTCGTAGCGAACAAATCTTCTGATAGTAATTTTTTCGCCAATTTTGCCAATTGTTTCTTTCAAATATTCATCAATTGTTTTGCTTCCATCACGGAAATAAACTTGGTCAAGAAGGCAAACCTCTTGCAAATATTTTTTAATACGACCTTCAACAATTTTTTCTGCAATGTTTTCAGGTTTTCCCTCGTTAAGAGTTTGTGCCATGAAAATTTTACGCTCGTTTTCAATCATTGATTGGTCTGCATCTGCTTCAGACACAAAAAGTGGTTTGCTTGCAGCAATTTGAAGCGCAACATTGTGAACAAACTCATTGAAAGCTTCACTTTTTGCAACAAAGTCTGTTTCACAGTTAACTTCAACCAAAACACCAATTTTTCCTCCAAGGTGAATGTAACTTTCAACCTTTCCTTCGGCAGCAATTCTGCCTTGTTTTTTTGCGGCTGAAGCCATTCCCTTTTCACGAAGCCATTCTGCGGCTTTGTCCATGTCGCCACCACATGCTTCAAGTGCGTTTTTGCAATCAAGCATTCCTGCTTGTGTTCTTTGTCTTAATTCTGTTATATCTTTTGCTGAAATAGCCATTTTTTTATCTCCTTGTTTTTTATTATTCTTGAACTGGTTGTTCTTCTTTTTCTGCTTTCTCAGTTTTTGCTGGTTTTTCAGCAGGTTTTCTTTCTCTTTTTTCTTTCACAACTGGAGCGGTCATTGCCTCGTGA
>CAVEAP010000050.1:4997-6000 GCA_963613725.1 Mediterraneibacter torques | reverse complement strand
GTAGATTTAACACAAAGGGCAAGAGAACACAAAATTGACCCCGTTATTGGTCGTGAAGATGAAATTCAGCGAGTTATTGAAATATTGTGTAGAAAAACAAAAAACAACCCTGTTTTGATCGGAGAGGCTGGGGTTGGTAAAAGTGCGGTTATTGAAGGTCTTGCAAATGCCATTGCAGAAAACAGAGTTCCACAAATTTTGTGTGACAAGATTTTGTTTTCTTTGGATGTGGCTTCACTTATGGCGGGAACAAAATATCGTGGAAGCATGGAAGAAAAACTTAAAGATGCAATTGAAGCAATCACAAAGCAAGGAAACATTATTGTTTTTATTGATGAACTTCACACACTCATGCAAGCAGGAGGAGAAAAGGGTGAGGTTAGTCCAGCGGATATGTTAAAGCCATATCTTGCTAGGGGGCAACTTCAAACAATAGGGGCAACAACAACTGAAGAATACAGAAAATTTATTGAAAAAGACAAAGCAATGGAACGTCGTTTTCAACCAATTTTAGTAAACCCTCCATCAGTAAATCAAACAATTGAAATATTAAAAGGACTTCGGGACAGTTACGAAGCTTTTCATCAAGTAAAAATTACAGATGAAGCAATTATTGCTGCGGCTAATTTGAGTGATAGGTATATTATGGACAGAAGTTTACCAGACAAGGCAATTGACCTTGTTGATGAAGCGAGTGCAAGGAAAAAAGTTAAAGGAATGACAACTCCCGTTCCACTAAAACAAAAAGAGCAAGAACTTGAACAATTAGAGCAAAACAAAAAAGAAGCAATTATTGCACAAAACTTTGAGAAAGCAGCATCTTTTCGTGACAAAATAAATTTGGTGTCACAAGAATTGGAAAGTATGAAACGCAAGTTTGAGGACCAAAAACACACAAATGCTGTTTCCATTGGATTTGATGATATTGCTTCAGTGGTTAGTGCGTGGACTGGAATTCCAGTGTCAAAATTGTCAACTTCAGAAAAAGAGAAACTTTTGAATC
>CAVEAP010000050.1:3219-4961 GCA_963613725.1 Mediterraneibacter torques | reverse complement strand
AAATGAGGCTGTGGTTGCAGTGTCAAAAGCAATAAGACGAGCAAGAGCGGGACTAAAAGATCCAAACAGACCAATTGGTACATTTTTGTTCGTTGGACCAACAGGTGTTGGAAAAACTGAACTTTCAAAAGCAATTGCAGAGGCATTATTTGATGATGATTCACACATCATAAGGCTTGATATGAGTGAATATATGGAGGCACATTCAGTTAGCAAAATCATTGGTTCTCCTCCTGGATATGTTGGGCATGAAGATGCTGGACAACTAACAGAACAAGTAAGAAGAAAACCTTATTCAGTTGTTTTGTTTGATGAAATAGAAAAGGCACATCCTGATGTGTTTAACATTTTGCTTCAAATTCTTGATGATGGAAGGTTAACTGACAGTCATGGCAGAGTTGTTAATTTCAAGCATACAATAATTATTATGACAAGTAATGCGGGGGTTGCAGAATTTGCTTACAAAAAAAATCGTGAAGAATATGCAAAAGCCTCACCAGAGATGCAACATGAACTTGATGAAAAAGCAACATCAATTTTGATGAGTGCAATCAAACTTAAATTTAGACCAGAATTTTTAAACCGAATTGACAGCATTGTTGTTTTTAAAACTTTAAGCAAAATGGAACTCGCAAAAGTGGCAAAAATTTTGATTACGAAATTGTCAAACAAACTTAAAGAGCAAAACATTGAAATAAGACTTACAGAAAATGCGCTTAGATATCTTGTGGAGCAAGGTTACAATTCAGAGTGGGGAGCAAGACCATTAAGGCGTGTTATTGAGCAAGAAATTGAAGATAAACTTGCCGACCAAATTTTGCTTGGGAAAATTGAACCAAATTCAAAAGTTATTATTGATTTAGAAAATGGAAATTTAAAAATTAAAGCACCTTTAAAAGTGGAGGAAATTATTATGGAAATTCAAATTATATCAAAAAATTACACAACGAGTGAAAAACTTAAATCAATTATTGAAAAAAAGATTGAAAGGTTAGACCGCTATTTCAGTGAAAATGCAAGCGCTCGTGTTGTTTGTAGCAAAGAAAAAGACATTTGCAAACTTGAACTTACTATTGTTGATGGAGGTCTTTTGTTTAGATCTGAAGTTAAATCAGACAATATGTATCAAAACATAGACATGGCACTTCCAAAAGTTGAAAAACAAATTATTAAATACAGTGGAAAACTTAAAGATAAATTTAAAAAACAACAAGCAATTGAAGATGAAGACTGGATTTATTTTGAAAAGGAAGAGATTGAAGAACCAAATTCAAAAGTTATTAAAACAAAATCTTTCGACATTGTTCCTATTTCTGTGGAAGATGCTCAAATGTATCTTGAAAATTCCGACCATGCATTTTATGTTTACTTAAATGCAGAAACTGGCAAAGTAAATATTATGTATAAACGCACTTTTGGTGGAGTTGGAATTATTGAACCAATTTATTAATAACAAAAAATGGATATATTGAAAAATATATCCTTTTTTATTAATTTTTATTATAACAAACAATTTGTGTTAGTAGTTAATGTTTTTGAGTGTTTTGAGTGTCTGCTCGAATTGGATTGTTTTCTTTTACAACTTTGTTGGTCTCAGCATTAGGAACAAGTTTTGCAGATGCCACAACGCTTGTTGTGGGATTAGCGTTGGAATTTGTTATGCTAGAAAATGTTGTTTTGTTTGATGAATTTGTGTTTTGATTTGTGAAAGCATTAGAATTTGATTTTGTTGTGCTATTAGT
>CAVEAP010000050.1:0-3209 GCA_963613725.1 Mediterraneibacter torques | reverse complement strand
TTTGTGTTGTTTGGTTGGTGTTTGAATTTTGATTGTTTGTTGAGTTATCTAAAATAGAATTAATTGCAACAACTGCTTCATTAGCACATTCCAAAAGCGTTGTTCTTGTTACCAAACTTGCTTTTATGTCCAAATTGCAAGCATCAATTGCTTTTGATTCTACATTTGTTCCACTTTTTAACACAGAAAGTTTGTTCAAATTTCCCATAAGCATATTGTTGTCATATTCTAGTTTGTTTGTAATGTTTTTTAATGTAAAAGAGTATGCTTGAAGAGCTCGGTTTGAGGCTTGTTCTGTGTTTGTTTGGTCAAAATTTTGTAGGGAATTTTTAAGTGTGTTAATGTTGCTTTTAAGGGTTGAACCAATGTTTTGTAAAGAATTTTTGTAAGAGGTTATATTATTTGTGTTGATTGATGTTGTGTTGTTTAAACCAGAATTTGTTGTGGTGTTTGCTGTTTTTAAAGTATTGTTTGTTGATGTCAAGTTTGAGTTTGTTGTGGCGTTGTTAACATTTTGATTGTTTGCCATTATTTTGGTGTCATAGTTTGTTAATGCTGGTTTTTGATTGGTCGAGTTAACGCTTGTTGGGGTAGTGGAGTAGTTTGTAGATGAATTGTTGGTTACAGCATTATTGTATTGTGTTAAGTTGGAATTGTTTAAATTTGTTAAGTTTTGGGTATTTTGTTGAGTTGTTTTTTCGTTTTGCGCATAGTTAGGAACATTTTTATTATTATAATTACCATAATTTAAATAAGAATTAGAATTTTGCAATGCCATATTATTATATAAATTACCATTAGATGATAATTTATAATTATTAGCTGTATTTTGCGAATAGATTTCTCCATAATTACTATTTTGATAACTTGTGCTGTTTGGATTAAAATATGAACCAAACATTGAAAAATTGCGATTGCCAATGTTGTAATTACCATTATTATAAAATAGGGAGTAATCATCATTTAAAAGCATATTTTGTGGATTTTCAAGGTCATAATTTATGTTTGCATAATTTTCAAGCCTATCAAGAGTGTTTGTTAAAGTTGTTGACAAACTTCGGTCATCAGATGGAATACTACTTGCTCCAAACGCTAAGGCACAAGCAAATGTTAAAGATAAAACTGCTACTTTCTTTTTCATAAAAATCTCCTTTTTTAGTAACTAAATTTAGTATGTGTGCTAATTCAAAAAATATTTATTATTTTTGTATTTTTTTTAAGAAAAGTGAAATCATTACTTTATGGAGATAAGGATATAATGATGAACATTAAGCAACGGGATAAAAAGTATAATGATTATTTAGAAGCAAAAATTCCAAAAACAAAACCTTGGCCAACTCTTTTTAATGCTTTTTGGATTGGTGGATTAATTTGCGTTTTGGGAGAGGTGACAAAAGACCTTTACATGCTAATTCCAAATATGACAGAACAAAATGCAGGAGTGCTTGAAAGTGTTACAATTATTGTTTTGGCATCAATTTTGACAGGAATTGGTGTTTATGACAAAATTGGAGCATATGCGGGGGCAGGTTCAATTGTTCCTATTAGTGGATTTTCAAATTCAATCACAAGCCCAGCAATTGAATTTAAAAGAGAGGGGCTGGTGTTTGGCTTGTGTGCTAAAATGTTTATTATAGCGGGTCCAGTTCTTGTAAGCGGTTTGGTTGCTAGCATTGTTGTTGGAATTATTTATTTGTTTGTGTAGGAGTTTTTATGAAAAAAATAGGAAAACAAACAATAGAATTTGAGCATTCCGTAAATATTATTGGAAACTTTTCAATTGTTGGACCAAAAGAGGGGCAAGGAAATTTTGCCCCATATTTTGATAAAATTTTAGAAGATGACACATTTGGTCAAAACAGTTATGAAAAAGCGGAAAGAAAAATTTTTTTTGAAGCGGTAAAAGGGGCATTAAATTCTTGTCATCTTAAAACCTCAGATATTGATGTTTTGCTTGGGGGAGATTTGATGAATCAAATAATTAGTTCCAATTTTACGGCACGAGAACTTCAAATGCCATTTTTGGGATTGTTTGGCGCTTGTAGCACTATGGTTGAAAGTTTGATTGTTGGAGCAAGTTTGATTGATGGAAATTGTTTTAAAAATGTTGCTTGTCTTACGGGAAGTCATTTTTCAACAGCAGAGAAACAATTTCGCTATCCACTTGAACTTGGAACTCAACGCCCACCAACTTCACAATGGACGGTGACAGGCGCAGGGTGTAGCATCTTGTCTTCCACAAAAAGTGATGTTAAAATAAAAAAGGCTACCATAGGAAAAGTTGTTGATTGGAATGTGTCTGATTTGAATAACATGGGAGGAGCAATGGCACCATCCGCACTTGAAACTTTGTATACTTTTTTTGAGGACACAAAAACAAGCCCTTTAGACTATGATTTTATTTTAACTGGTGATTTGGGAAAACTTGGTAGTGAAATTTTAAGAGATTTAATGGAATATCGTGGTTACAAACTTGGAAATAATTATGGAGATTGTGGGCAAATGATTTTTACGAAAAATCAAAAAGTTTTTCAAGGTGGAAGTGGATGTGGCTGTATTGCAAGTGTTTTGAATTCTTATGTAATAAAAAGACTTAAACAAAAAGAAGCAAAAAATGCAATTATTGTGGCAACAGGAGCCCTTATGAGCACACTTTCAAGTCAACAAGGTGACAGCATCCCTTGTATTTCACAACTTGTGCTTTTGGAGGCTGAAGATGTTTGATATTTTAATGTATTTAAAAGTTTTTGCCATTGGTGGTGTAATATGTATGTTAGGTCAAATTTTGGTTATCACCACCAAAATGACAAGTGCAAGAATTTTGGTTACTTTTTTGCTTCTGGGAGTTTTTCTTGAAGCGATTGGAGTGTTTGATTCAATGAAGCAATTTGCGGGCAGTGGTGTAACAATTCCAATTATGGGTTTTGGTTACAGCCTTGCAAAAGGTGCAATTGAGGGGGCTCATAACTCAGGTGTTTTGGGTGTTTTAACTGGAGGACTTACTGCCACTTCGGCTGGAATCACCTCTGCAGTTGTGATGGCTTTTTTTATGGCACTAATTTTTAGTAGTAAAACAAAATAAAATTAAGCCTAGTAACATTTTTATGATTTTTGCATATATTAAAACATGAAAAAAAGTTTTTTTAGGCTAAAACATAAATTAAAGTTAAAACAACGCATTTTAATAATATTTTGTGTTTTCCTTTTAA
>CAVEAP010000049.1:0-6052 GCA_963613725.1 Mediterraneibacter torques | reverse complement strand
GGCGACACTGTTATCATAAATGATTTTGAATTTACTTATGAAGAGTAGGGGGGGGGTTCCCTATTCTTTTTTTATGACAATTGGGCGTTTGTGGGCTAGGGCTAGTGTGGTGATTGCCAAAACAAACCCAAGTGAGCCAAAAATTAAATAATAAAGTTTGTATGGCACAAAAAAACTGCACAAAAACAAAACAAGCCCCGAGAGAAAATAGTGTTTTGCTTTGTTTTTTGAAAGAGTTTGTTTTAAAATGGTTTTAAAGCCAAGTTTTTCGGGTGAAAGGTCAACAGTTTTTTCGGGAAAAATTCCAGCGGGTTTTATTAACTTTTCAAAAGTTTCAAATTTGTTTAAAAGTTTGATTGAAAAGTTTTTTATGCCGCCAGAAAAAGTTTGAACGGCATCATCAAAAAAATTTGCACAAACAACAATTTCTTTTTGGCTTAGTTCTTTTGCTTTCACAAAAATTTTTGAAAAAACTTGAAGCGTTAAAACGGGAGAAGAAAAGTGTGCCACAAAAAACACATTTTTGTTTTCATTTTTCAAAACAAAACCAAATGGTTGTTTTGAAATTTTGTGCTTTGTTTCCAAAATTTTTTCAAAAAACAAATCAACTTTTTCTTGTGAGGAAAATTGCAGTTGCAAGGCACAATCTTCGGCAAGTTGTTGTTCCTTTTTTGAAAGTTCTTTTTTTGCTTTATGCCTAAAATTTGCAAAAAAAATCAAAAAAACACCCAAAAAACAAAAAATTACAGCCAAAATTCCACTTAAAACAGCATTTTTGGTGTAAAATCTAAACCAACAAAAAAACAGCAAAAAAAGTGCCACACAAGTTGTAAAAATGTCAAAATATTTGGAAATTTTAAGTTTTGTCATACAAAAATTTTTTACTCAAACAAATTTTTTAAACATCAAAAGGGTTGTTTTATTTGACTTTTTGTGGTGATTTTTGTTATAATTATGACTATTAAAGGATGGGTAAAAAAATGAAAGAATTAACACAAAATGAAAACACAAATTTGGCACTTAAAATTTGTGAACTTATTGAGCAAAAAAAGGGTGAGGCAATTGAAATTTTTGATGTTTCAAAACAAAGCAGTGAGGTGGATTTTATGGTTGTTGCAACAGCGTCAAACACAACACTCACAAAAGCAATTTGCGATTTTGTTGAAGAAGAACTTAAAAAGAAAAAAATTCGTTTGCTCAGGCGTGATGGCGTGAACAATTGGATTGTTTTGGATTTTAATGAAATTTTGGTTCATATTTTCACTCCAGAAATCAGAGATTTTTATCATCTTGACAAAATTTGGTCAGCAGGAAAAAACATTTTTAGATTTGAAGATATTAAAAAAATAGCAGAAAAAGAAAGCAAACAAAAAGAAAAAGAATCAAAGAAAAAGGAAACACCATCAAAAGAAAAAACTGCAAAAACCACAAAAGAAAAGACAGTGAAATCCACAAAAGAAAAAAAAGAAGTTAAAACAGTTAAGGCAAAAGCGGAGCCAAAAACTCAAAAAGCAAAAGAAAAAACAAAAAAGGCCTAACAACGATGAAATATGTTTCACATTCTTTAAAGGACACGCAAGAGTTTGCAAAAAAATTTGCTTCAAACCTTAAAGCGGGTGATGTTGTTTTGCTTTTTGGTCAAATGGGCGGTGGAAAAACAACTTTTTCAAAAGCAGTTATTAAAAGTTTGGGATTTGAGGGCGTTGTAACAAGTCCAACTTTTGCCTTGGTTAATGTTTATGAAGCCAAATTCACTGTTCAGCATTTTGATATGTATCGCCTTGAAAACATCAGCGAAGCCTTTGAAGTGGGGCTTGATGAGATGCTTAAAAGCAAAACTGCACTAAGTCTTGTTGAATGGCCCGAAAAGGCAAAAGAGATTTTGCCAAAAAACGCCTTAAAGGTTTTTGTGAGGGTGGTTGATGAAAACACCAGAGAATTTGAAGTGGAGGGAATGAATGAACTGTCTTAGTTTTAACACAACAGGTTTGGGAACGCAATTTTGCTTGAAAAAAGGAAACGAGGTTTTTGTGCTTGAAACCGAATTTTCAAAACACAGTGAAACTTTTCTTCCGCTTTTAGATGAATTTTTGGCAAAAAACAACACAAGTCTTGATGATGTTGATGTTTTTGGCGTGGTTGTTGGCCCAGGTTCGTTCACTGGAATCAGAATTGGACTTTCGGTCATAAAAATGTTTGCTTTTGCCAAGCAAAAAAAATGTGTTGCAGTAAACGCTTTAAAGGTTTTGGCATACAATAATTTTACGCAAAGCAAAATTGGTGACATTGTTTGCTCGGTGATAAATGCTGGAGCGGAAAATCTTTATTATCAACTTTTCCAAAAAACAGAAAACAACCTAAAAGAACTGACCAAGCCAAAATTGTGTTCTTTTTTGCAATTTGAAAAAATTAAACAAAAATTGAAAATGACCTTTTGCTATTATGATGATGGCAAGCAAGGAGAAGCCCATGAGGGATTTGAAAAGTTTTTTCAAAATCAAACAGCAAAAGCGCTTGGTGATTGTGTTGAAGCGGAAGTTTTGGCAAAAAATTTTGTGGATTTTCATGAAATTGTGCCACTTTATTTAAGATTTAGTCAGGCGGAAAAACAAGTTTTTGAAGCGTTTGAGATTGTGAAAGGACGCAAACAAGATGTGGAAAAAATCATGGCTCTTGAAAATTCCAGCGATGATGGGTTGCCATGGAGTCAAACTGCACTGACACAAAGTTTTGACAATGAAAATTTTAGTTGCTTTTTGTTTGAGGCAAACAACGAAGTTTTGGGGTATGTTTCCATTTTGGAAAATGTTGATGAACATGAGATTTTGCGAATTGTTGTAAAACCTGAAGCAAGAAATCAAGGTGTTGCAAAAAAACTGCTTGAGTTTTTGACAAAAAGAGCAAAAGCAAACAAAATTTCAAGCCTTGTGCTAGAGGTTAACCAATTCAATTTTTCTGCCCAACTTTTGTATGAGCAAATGGGGTTTGAAGTTGTTGGAAAACGAAATGGCTACTATCACGACAATCAAGATGGTTTTGTAATGCGAAAAATTGTTTAAGATTGGAATGAGATATGAAAGTTTTTGGTTTAAACACAAATTTTCAAGAATTTGGGTGCGGAAACAACACTGTTTTGTTTTTGCATGGTTGGGGAAGTGATGTTTCAGATTTTTTGGGCAGTGCAAAAATGCTGTCAAAAAACATGAAAACAATTTGCCTTGACCTTTGGGGGTTTGGCAAAAGTGAAACTCCAAAACAAGTGTTAAGCAGTTTTGATTATGCAAATTTTGTGTTTGAATTTTTGAAACAGAAAAATCTAGAAAGTTGCCACTTGGTAGGGCATTCCTTTGGTGGCAAGATTGCAACAATTTTTTGTAATAATCACAAAAACTTTGCAAAAAGTTTGATTTTGGTGGCGAGTGCGGGCATTGTTAAAAAAAGTTTTAAAACAAAACTTTTGATTGCAAAATACAAGCATCTAAAAAATTTGGTAAAGCAAGGCAAAAAGCCACAGTCTGTTTTGCAAAAATTTGGTTCAAGTGATTGGCAGGGTTCTTGCGACATCATGAAGCAAATTATGGCAAAAGTTACAAACGAAAACCTTGAAAATGAGTTTAAAAAAGTAACGCAAAACACAATGATTGTTTGGGGCAAGCAAGACAAAACAACGCCACTTTTTATGGCAAAAAAAATTCATAAATACATAAAAAACAGTGAATTAAAAATTTTTAAGGGTGAGCATTTTGTTCACATTCAAAACTTTTTGAAGTTCAATCAAACTTGTTTGAAGTTTTGGGAGGAATTATGTTAAATTTTTGGGATTTTTCAAATGGACATTTTTTTATTGCAATTGTTTTGGCACTGTGCAACGCTGTGCTTTTGTGTGTTGAATCAAAAAAATTCATGCAAATCAGTCAACTGAATGGTTATCATTTGCACGGCTATATGTCTTGGCTTACAAACACCAGAGGAAAATATTTTTTAAGAGTTTTGATGGTGGTGGTGCTAAGCGCTCTTTGCATTTTGGTTACAAATGTTGTGTTTCGAATTTTTGTTGAACCACTAAAATACTATCTTTGTTATTTGGGGCTTGTGTTTTATGTTATGTTTTCAATTATTTTCATAAAAGTTATTAACAAAACTCCGCAAAAAACTCCGCTTGTGATGACTTCAAGAATAAAGCGAGCTTATGTTATGCTTTACTTTTTGTGCGTGATTGTTTCGTTTGGCTTGATTTTGCTTTCAAGCACTTTTGTGGACATTATTGGCTACGGAGGAATTGCCCTCACACCACTGTTTATTCCAATCTTGGTGCCATTTGCACATCTTTTGCTAAAACCACTTGAAAAAATCATTCAAAATTGCTACATTAAAAAAGCCAGAAAAAAATTAAAAATGTTTTCAGGGCTAAAAATTGTTGGAATCACTGGAAGTTTTGGAAAAACAACCACCAAAAAGGCATTGGAAACAATTTTGTCTGAAAAATACAGCGTTTGTGCAAGCCCTCAAAGTTTTAACACCCCAATGGGAATAACAAAAACTGTGCTTGAAAATCTTATGCCAACAAATCAAATTTTGATTGCCGAAATGGGAGCAAGACAGCGTGGCGACATTAACGAACTTTGCAATCTTGTTCAGCCAACTTTTGGAATTTTGACTTCGGTGGGCTATCAACATATGCAAACTTTTGGCTCTTTTGAAAATGTGAAAAGAACAAAAGCCGAACTTCCAAACTTTTTGGGTAAAAATGGTTTTTGTGTTTTTAATGGTGATGACGAGGCAGTTTTGGACATTTCAAAATCGTTTGAGGGAGAAAAACAAATTGTTTCGCTTTCAAACAAATCAGCAGATGTTTTTGCAAGCGACATAACAGTGTCTAAAAACGGAACAACTTTCAAACTTTTTTTGGACAAAAAACCATATGATTGCACCACAAAACTTTTGGGAGTGCACAACATTTCAAACATTTTGCTTTGTGCCACTCTTGCAAAAAAATTGGAACTAAGTCCCGAGCAAATTGTTTCTGGAATTGCCAAAATCCGTGCCGTTCCTCATCGCCTTGAACTTGTTAATGCCGAAAACAATGTTATTGTGCTTGATGACAGTTACAACGCCAGCATTGTTGGTGGAACAAGGGCTTTGGAAGTTTTGCAAATGTTTGAAAACAGGCGTAAAATTGTAATCACTCCGGGCATTGTGGAACTTGGCTCAATGGAGCGTTTTGCAAACTATCAATTTGGAAAACAAATTGCTGAAAAGGCTGATATTGTTATTATTGTGAACAAAACAAATTTGCTTGCACTAAAACAAGGACTGGTGGATTCAAACTTTGACACAAAAAACATTTTTGAAGTTGAAAACACCTTGAGTTCACAAGATTTGCTAAAAAAGATTATCAAAAATGGTGATGTTGTTTTGTGGGAAAACGATTTGCCAGACAACTACATTTAAAAAGCACAAAATTGTGCTTTTTTCATATAACACTAAAAAGGAGTTATAATGAAAACAATTGCTGTTATTTTTGGTGGAAAATCTTTGGAGCATGACATTTCAATTTTAACTGGAATTCAAGTGATTTCAAACTTAAAGCAAAACTATGATGTTGTTCCAATCTACATTGACCAAAAAGGAGTGTGGTGGACGGGAAGCCAACTTGTTTTGCTTGAAACTTTTCAAAATTTTGACAAAAAAACCACAAACAAATGTGAACTTCGTCCCCCCGCAAACTGTTTGTTTGTTAAAAAAATGTTTGGCTTTAAAAAACAAAAAATTGATGTTGCAATTTTGGCACTGCATGGTCAAAATGGCGAAGATGGTTCGGTTCAAGGACTTTTTGAACTCTGTGAAATTCCTTATTCTGGTTCAAACATCACTTCAAGTGCAATAACAATGGACAAGGCATTTTGCAAAATGATTTTAAAACAAAACAACATTCCAACTCCAAATTTCAAAACTTTTTTTGATTTTCAGTGGAAAGAAAACAAGGATTTTGTGCTTGATGAAATTGAAAAAGAGTTTGATTTTAATGTTGTCATCAAGCCAGCAAGAGCGG
>CAVEAP010000048.1:0-6316 GCA_963613725.1 Mediterraneibacter torques | reverse complement strand
GGTGTAAAAGAACAACTTATTTTCCCTGAAATTGATTACGACAAAATTGAAAAAGTTCGTGGTTTTGACATTTCAATCATTACCACAGCAAAAACAGATGAAGAGGCAAAGGCATTATTAACAGAACTTGGAATGCCTTTCAAAAAGGCGTAGGAGGTTAAAAAATGGCAAGAAAAGCATTAGTAGTTAAACAACAAAAACCACAAAAATTTTCAACTCGTGAATACACCCGTTGCAAACTTTGTGGAAGACCTCACGCTGTATTGAGAAAATATGGTGTTTGCCGTCTTTGTTTTAGAAAATTGGCCTACAAGGGTGAAATTCCTGGGGTTAAAAAGGCAAGTTGGTAGGAGGATATTATGGTAGTTACAGATGTTATAGCAGATATGCTCACAAGAATCAGAAACGCAATTAATGCAAGGCATTTGACCGTTGATGTTCCTGTTAGCAAAGTAAAAATTTCAATTGCCCAAATCTTAAAAGATGAGGGTTACATTACCGGTTTTGAAGTGATTGGCGAAGGCACAAAACAAATGATTCACATCACTTTGAAAGATGCTCCTGCTAGTCCTTATGTTATCACAGGACTCAAAAGAATTTCAAAACCAGGTCTTAAAATCTATGCAAGCGTAAACACTTTGCCAAAAGTGCTTAGTGGACTTGGAATTGCAATCATTTCAACAAGTAAAGGAATTATGACAGATAAGCAAGCTCGTCAACAAAATGTTGGCGGAGAAGTTCTTGCTTATGTGTGGTAATAGGGAGGTAGCATTATGTCAAGAATAGGAAAAAAACCAATAACAATTCCTGCTGGTGTTACCGTTACTGTTGATGACAGCAACAAAGTTTTTGTTGAAAGTTCAAAAGGAAAACTTGAACAACAAGTTGCAAATGTTATTAAAGTTAACATTGAAAACGGTCAAGTTACATTAACTCCAACAAACGAATCAAGACAAGCAAACAGTATGCATGGACTTTACAGAACTTTAATCAGCAACATGATTGAAGGTGTTACAAATGGTTTTAGCAAAACACTTACAATCAACGGAGTTGGTTTTAAAGTTAATCAAAAAGGTGAAAACCTTGAACTTAACCTTGGATTTAGCCACTTGGTTACAGTAAAACCAATTGAAGGTGTAAAACTTTCATGTTCAGGCCTTGACATCAAGGTTGAGGGAATCGACAAGGAACTTGTCGGCCAAATGGCGGCAAACATCCGAGCAATTAAACCGGTCGAGCCTTATCACGCTTATGGAATCAAATATTCTGATGAAGTTGTGATGAGAAAAGAAGGAAAGAAAGCAGGTAAGTAAGAGAGGAGGAAGTTGATATGATTAGCAAAAAAGACAAAAATCAAGAAAGACAACGCAGACACGAGAGAGTTCGTAAAACAGTTAGTGGAACATCAACACGCCCTCGTCTTTGCATTTATCGTAGCGTAAGCAACATTTATGCCCAAATTATTGATGACACTTTGGGGGTAACACTTGTTAGTGCCTCAAGTTTGGAAAAATCATTAAAAGCACAAGTTGCAGGAAAAACCAAAATGGAACAAGCAGAAATTGTTGGTGCTGAAATTGCAAAACGTGCAATCGAAAAAGGCATAAAACAAGTTGTTTGTGACCGTGGTGGTTATCTTTACACAGGTCGAGTAAAGAAATTAACAGACAGTGCCAGAACCGCTGGCTTGGATTTCTAGGAGGATATTATGGCAGAAAATGAAACATTAAATGAAGAAACACAAGTTCAAGTAACTGAAGAACAAGCCGTTGAAACTCAAACTCAACCTGAAAGCAAACCAAATGACCGCAAAAATGGTCGTAATGGAAAACCTTTTAACAAAGACCGTCCAAGAAGACCTCGTGGTGACCGTCCACAAAGAGAACCTGAAGAATTTGAAAAACGCATTGTTGACACTCGTTCAGTTCAAAAAACAGTAAAGGGTGGACGCATCCAAAGTTTCAGCGCACTTTGTGTTGTTGGTGACAAAAAAGGTCGTGTTGGAATTGGAACAGGAAAAGCAAGAGAAATTGCTAACGCTATTGAAAAAGGTTTTAATGCAGCAAAGAAAAACATGATAACAGTTTCAATGGATGGAAACACTATTCCACACGCAGTTATTCAAAAATACGGTGCTTGCACCGTCCGCTTGATGCCTGCAAAAGAAGGAACTGGAGTTATTGCAGGTGGTGCTGCTCGTCCTGTTTTGGAACTTGCAGGTGTTAAAGATGTTACTTCAAAAAACCAAGGAAGTAGCAACAAAATCAACACAGTTCGTGCAACTTTCTATGCTCTTAAAAGTTTAAGAACAAAAGAGCAAGTTGCTCGCCTCCGCGGAAAAACCGTGGAAGAGATGTAGGAGGTAAATTAGTATGGAAACAGAAAACAAAGCTCCTAAAACCACAAAAAGTGGAAAAACAATAAAAATCACACAAATTCACAGCACAATTTGTTGCACACCAAAACAAAGAGCAACAATGAATGCTTTGGGACTTAGAAAAATCAATCAAACCAAAACAATGCCAGACAATCCAGCAATTCGTGGAATGATTGATGTTGTTAAGCACCTTGTGAAAGTGGAAGACTAAGAGGGGAGGACGAAACTATGAAAATGCAAGAACTTTCTCCTGCACCTAACTCAAAAAAAGGTGTAAAACGTGTTGGCCGAGGCCTTGGCAGTGGGAGGGGAAAAACCTCATGTCGTGGTGAAAACGGACAAAACAAACGCTCGGGTGGCGGTCCAAGACCACTATTTGAAGGTGGACAAATGCCTCTTATGCGTCGTTTGCCAAAACGTGGATTTCACAACATGTTTGAAAAAACATATTCTATCATCAATGTTTCAGACCTTGAAGTGTTTGATGAGGGAACAGTTGTAACTGCAGATTTACTCAAACAAAAGAGAATCTTAAGTAAAATAGAAAAAGACGGAGTTAAAGTTTTGGGTAACGGAAACTTAACCAAAAAATTAACAGTAAAAGCAAACAAATTCTCTAGCACTGCTGTAGAAAAAATTACAAAAGCTGGAGGAAGCATAGAGGAGGCATAATGTTTAAAACATTAATTGAAGCGTTCAAATCAAAAGATTTACGCAAAAAATTGTTGATAACATTAGGAATTCTTTTCATCTACCGTATTGGGTGTTGGTTACCAATTCCAGGATTAAATGTAAGTGCATTTGAAACATCAGTTGATGGAAGCAACTTTTTAACATTGCTCAGTTCCGTAACTGGTGGAGCACTTTCAAATGGTTCAATTTTGGCGTTGGGAGTAATTCCTTATATTTCAGCATCAATTATAATTCAACTTTTAACAATTGCAATTCCAGCTCTTGAAAGACTTTCAAAAGCGGGTGAAGAAGGCAGAAGAAAAATAACTTTTTACACAAGAATCACAGCACTTATTTTTGCAACAATTCAAGCAATTGCAATTGTAATCACATTTTCGCAAGCAGGTTCCATAAACGAAACTGCACTCAGCGAAAGCATCCCAGGCTGGGTTGTGTCAGCATTGATTGTAATCGTTTTGGTTGCTGGTTCAATGTTCACACTTTGGCTTGGTGAAAAAATCACTGATCTCCAAATTGGAAACGGTGTAAGTTTGCTTATTTTTGTTGGTATCGTTTGTTCAGCTGGTTATGCAATTCTTGAAGCGTTTACAGGACTTAGCGCAACAAATCTTGATGGTCTTTGGACAATTTTGATTTTTGCTGCAATGCTTGTTTTGGTGTTTGCTTTAATTGTGTTTGTTGACCTTGCTGAAAGAAAAATTCCAGTAAACTATGCAAAACAAGTTAAAGGAAGAAAAATGTATGGTGGACAATCTACTCACATTCCAATCAAGGTAAATGGCAGTGGTGTTCTTCCAATCATTTTTGCAACAGCACTTGTTGCTTTCCCTCAACTTATCATGCAACTTATTGGAGTTACTGATGGAAATTCATTCTATGATTGGTGGCAAACTTGGCTTGGAACAGGAACAGTCGTTTACTTTATTGCAAACGCAGTTCTAATTTTCTTGTTCACTTATTTCTATGCTCAAATCACCTTTAACCCTGAAGATGTTTCAAGAACGCTTCAGCAAAATGGGGGATTTGTTCCGGGAATAAGACCAGGAAAACCAACAACAGATTATCTAAGAAAAATTTCACGAAGAATAACATTCTTTGGAGCAACTTACTTGGCATTAATCTTTGTTGTTCCAACTGTTGCACTTGCATGTGTTCCAACAGGCTCAGTTGTTTCAGGAAGTTTGGTAAATGCCTTTACTGTAACAGGACTTTTGATTGTTGTTAGTGTTGCACTTGAATTTGAAAAGCAACTTAATGCTCAACTTCTTGCAAGAAACTACAAAGGTTTTCTAAAATAATTTTTTAAAGTTAAAAAATCGGAGAAATTTATGAAAAGATTGGTTGTTTTGGGGCCTCCAGGGAGTGGAAAAGGCACAAACACGCAAAAGATTGCAAAAGCGTTTAATCTCAAACGGATAACCGTTGGAGATGTTGTGAAAAAAGAAATCTCAAAAAAAACCAAGCTTGGACAGTTAATGTTCAGTTACACAAAAGATGGACATTTTGTTCCAAATGACATTGTTGTTAAAGTTCTAGAAAAACAGGTAAAAAATCTCAAGGGATTTGATGGTTTTATCATAGACTCAGCACCAATCAACATGGAGCAAAAAGAAATCATGAAAAACTGGAACATTGATTGTGCAATTTGGCTTAACATAAAAGATTTTAACATTTCAAAAAAACGTGTTTTAAAGCGTCTTATGTGCCCAAATTGCCATTTTGTAACAAGCAAAACTGAAAACAAAAATGGAATTTGCCCAAACTGTGAAACGCCTTTGGAAAAACGCTATGATGACAGCCTAAAAGTTGTTAGCAAGCGCCTAAATCAATATGTCGAAAAAACTTTGCCAGTTGTAAAATCTTTTAAAAAAGAAGGTAAAGTTTTGACCATAAATGCCGAACAAGACAAAGAAAAAGTATTTTTAGAAATATGCTCAAAGATAAACAAATTTTTTGCAAAAAAGTCTTTAAATTAAGTTAAAAGTGTGGTATAATTAAAAAGTGGTATACATAAAAACTGAAAGACAAATTAGTGCAATGCGTGAATGTGGAAAAATTCTTCGTGACACATTGCTTAAAGTCCAAGAATTTATTAAACCGGGTGTAACAACAAAAGACATTGACAAGTTTTGTCATCGCTACATTGTAAGTCGTGGAGGAAAGCCAAGTTGCTTAGGCTACATGGGCTATCCATCAGCAACCTGCATTTCCGTAAATGAGGAAGTTGTTCATGGAATTCCAAGCGATTTAGTTGTTGAAGATGGCGACATTGTTAGTGTTGACATTGTTGTTTGTTTCAAAGGCGTGCACACCGATGCAGCAAGAACTTTCTGCGTTGGAAATGTTAGTCCAGAAAAACAAAAACTTGTAAAAGTTACCGAACAATCATTTTTTGAGGGCATCAAACACATCAAGGCGGGTAGCCGTGTTGGTGACATTGGAAGTGCTGTTCAAAAATATGCTGAAAGTTTTGGTTATGGCGTTGTCAGGGAATTGCAAGGACATGGCGTTGGATGTGAAATTCACGAAGATCCAGGAATTCCAAATTTTGGCAAAGCAGGAACTGGCGAGTTTTTGAAAGAGGGCATGACAATAGCAGTAGAGCCAATGATAACAATGGGAACCCATGAGGTTTCGGTTGCTGAAGATGGCTGGACAGTTTTTACTGACGACGGTCAACCAAGTGCACACTATGAAAACACTTTACTTATAACAAAAGATGGTGTTGAAATATTAACACTTTAAAGTCAAAATTTTGAGTGAGGAGGGGTTATTATGAAAACGGAATTAAAGTGTGGAGAAATTGTTTGTTCTTTGCAAGGGCATGACAAAGGTGAGTTTTATGTTGTTGTTAACCTAGATGGCAATTTTGCCTTTGTTTGCAATGGACAAAACAAACTATTGTCAAAGCCAAAAAGAAAAAACAAAAACCACCTTAAAACCACTTTTGTGGTAAACACTGAAATTGCTCAAAAACTTGAACAAAAAAGGCAAATCAATGACCAAATGATTTATCACTCAATTCATGAGTATAAAAAAGGAAACAAAGGGGAGATTGGACATGGCAACTGAAGAAGCGATTAAAGCTGAAGGTGAAGTTATTGAAAGTATGCGGAATGCAACCTTTAAAGTAAAACTTCCAAATGGACACATCGTAACAGCATATCCTGCTGGAAAACTTACTCTGGGAAGAATTCGAATTCTTGTTGGTGACAAAGTCACACTTGAAATGTCACCCTATGACTT
>CAVEAP010000047.1:0-6360 GCA_963613725.1 Mediterraneibacter torques | reverse complement strand
GCCATTTGCTTGGCACATTTTTTGATAATACAAAAATTTTTGTGAAGTTTTTTAAGTTCTTCTTTCTTTTGAGAGTTAAAAAAATCTTCATCAAAATTTGGGCTGTTTTTTCTTTTTTCATTCTCAAGTTTAACAATTTTTTGAATTGGTTCAAAAAACATTTCAAATGCTTCAAACCCAAAAGGTTTTTGATGTGTTTTTCCGTTTTTTTCAAAACTGTAGTTCACGCTTTTTGAAACATAGTTTGCTTTTGCTTTTGTTCCGTTGATATAAACATCTTCAATGCTCCCCGAAAAAAGATTGTCAATGATGTCTGTAAAAATAACCTCGCCCTCATAAGCCCAAAAACAAGGTGTTTGATTTTTTTGTTTTTGTGATTCTGTTAAAAACTCATCTTTGTGATTAGTTATGATTTTTCTTGCCAGCCACTCGGTCATGCCCTCATGCAAATTGCTTGCTTCACGCTCGTTAACTCCGCCCATAAAATTCAAATTTTCATGTAGTGCCAAAGTGTGAAAAACTTCGTGAACACAAATCATTTTTCTTATCATGTGAAATGGATTTTCGGCATTATCAAAATTTTTAACTTCTCCCGTCAAACTCATTGTTTCCAAAAATTTCATGCCATCAGCAATTCTGTTGTCAACAGGTCTTGCCACAGTTTGCATGTTGCTTTTTGAGGTTTTAATTTGTTTTTCAAATTCGGCTTGCTTTTTGATGGCTTCATCAAGTTTTGATTCAAGCACGTTCTTTTTCTTTTTTTGCTCGGCACGAAGAATTGCAAGTTCTTTTCTAAAATCCAAATCGTTTTTTTCTGGGTTGCTGTCCAGCCATTTTTTGAAGGCTTTTGGATTTTGTTTAAGTTCATGCTCTTTTTTCTTTTTGTAATTTTCAAACAAAGTTTTGGCTTCTTTTTCAAAATTAACAGCAAGCAGTTGTTTTTGTGCTTGCAAAAGACTGGTGTTTTGACTTAACTGTTGCTGTTGCAAAAAAACGGCTCGGTTGTCAAAAAGTTGTTGCTCCAAAACTTGATTTTGCCCCGAAACTTCTTCCTGCCTCCACTTGTCCATTGGTGCGTTGTTTTTCAGAAAAGAAAGGTGCATCTCATCAAAATCAAAATTTGCCGTGTCGCCATTAAATTGCGAAATGTTAATTCTTCGCTCCAAAAAGGTTTGCCCCACCTTTAAATGTGGCTTTCCTGTTTTTTGCGATTTTTTGGCAAGGCGCTGTTCATCTTTGTCATAAACATTGTGATAATAAGCCGTTCCAGATGCCAAACTGACATATTTTCCACTGCTTTCATTTTTTTTGACACTGGATTTAATTCCGCTTCGCCCAAAAGATTTAACTTTTGTGTGTTTCATGTTTTCGGCAAGATTCAAAATTCCAAGGTCTTCGCCAATCATTTTAAAAATGTCGGGCAAATACGAAACTTCCTCAAATTCGCCATTTTCGTTTTGCTCGCCGTGTGAGGTAACACGCCAATTTTTGCTGTATTTTTTGTTTTTGGCAACTTGGTCAATTTCGTTAAAAAGTTTTTCTTGTTCTTCTTTGGTTAATTTTCCCATGTTTGTTCCTTAATCAGTTTGTTTTCATTTTGAGTTTTTTTTTGATTGTTTTCGTTCTTCTCAAAATCCACAAAAAATCCACCCAAATATTTTTCCATAATTTCTTTGGCGCCCTTAAATTCTGAGTCACTTAAACACACACATTCATCACGCCAATTTGAAACACTTAAAAGTCCATTTCGGGCAAAAAAGAATTTTTTAACCTGAGCTGTGTTAATTTGACCATCATCAAGTGCTTTTTTAACTTGTTTTTGCTCTCTTTTTAAGATTGCTTTTGTTTCTTTGCAAAATCCCTTGAATTCTTTCAGAAATCTTTCTTCGTTTTGTTTAAGTTGCATTTCAAGTTCTTTTTTGCCCTGCAAATCTTCTTTGCCAAGCCCTTTGCTTTGTTCAAGGTCATCCAAAAATCCAAGTTCATCATAAATCACCTCGTTGTCAGACAAAACTTCTTGCACTTTTTCAAAAGCATTTTGAATTTGAACAAAATCATCAACAAGTTCAAAGCCCAAAACTTTGAAGTTTTGAAATCCTTTGCCCTGAAAATAAATTTTTTCCAACACACCTGGTTCAAGTGCATCAATCATGGAAACAAACGAAGTTTCGATTGGATAGGCTTTAAGTTTGTCAAAAAGTGCTTTGTTTTCTCTCACTTCTTGCAAGCAAGGTGCCGAACCGTTTTGAACAAGTTTTTGAGCAAAAAATTCGGTCATGCCCTCATGAAATTTGTTTGAAAATTTTCCAAAAATGGTGTTGCAAGGTGGGTTAACGCAAACTGTTTTGCCGTTATATTTGTTTTGAAAATCATTGCCAAAATCTTTTTCTTCAAAAAAGTCATCTTCTTCTTTTTTAACCTCAATTTCTCCTTTCAAAAGTTTTGCACCAATGCTGTTTTCATCAAATTTTTCATCATCAAGGTTCACACCAAAAAATTCTTCAATTTCTTTTAGCATTTCCTCGCTTGGTTCTTCAAGTTCATCGGAGGTTTCTGCAATTTGTTTGGTTTGTTCTTCAATGTTTTCGTTAAAATATTCTTCCAACTTGGCGTTCACATCTTCAAGCACAATTGGGTCGCCTTTTTCATCTAGTTCAACATAACCATGTTCGGTTCCGCCTGTGAAAATCAAAACTTTTCCGCCTTTTGCCCTAAAGGTTCCAACATCACGAATGTCAATTGGTTCGCCCACATTGTTTAAAACCGCAAACTGCTTTCGGCTTAAAAAGTGGCAGATTTCGTGTGCCAGTGCCTCGCAAATGTCGCTATGTTTTTCTTTTTCGCCTTGCCCATTTAGGTCAACTTCTTTTTCCAAAACAGACAAATCAAATTTTCCGTCAAATTCTTTTTCAAGCATTCCAGTTGGCCTAACCGAAATTTTTGAGCGGTTAACCACCCTGCCATCAAACAAAAATGGATAGTAGTTGTAAAAACCATAGTAGCCTTCTTGTTCTTCCTCAGCTTTTCTAAATGGCTTTACACAAACTCTTTTAACCGCCAAAATGTTGTCATCGTCAATGTCAAAAACATTAACAAAATCTTTTGCAATTTGTTTGAATTCCTCTTTAAAAAATGTTACTTGTTTGTCAAATTCCTTGCTTGAAAAAATGTTTTCAAGTGTTTTTAATTGTTCTTCTTTGTTCATTTCACTCTCCCTAATCTTTTTTAATTAAACATCTAAATCTTTAACCAAATCATGGTTTTTCTCAATAAATTCTCGCCTAAGTTCTGGGCGTTCACCCATAAGAATGGTGAAAATTTCATCTGCTTCAAAAGCATCTTCCATGGTAACCTGAAGCATGGTTCTGGTGTTTGGATCCATGGTGGTTGTCCAAAGTTGGTCGGCGTTCATTTCTCCCAAACCTTTGTAGCGTTGAAGTTCAATTCCTTTTCGCCCAAACTCTGAAAAATATTTTTCAAGGTCAAAGTCATCATAAAAGTATCTTGTAACCCCACTGCGAACAACCTTGTAAAGTGGTGGCTGAGCAATATAAACATGGCCTTGCTCAATAAGTGGCCTCATAAAACGATAGAAAAATGTTAGCATCAAAATTCTGATGTGGCTTCCATCAACATCGGCATCGGTCATGCAAATAATTTTGTCATATCTTAGTTTTGAAATGTCAAATTCTTCACTAATTCCGCACCCAAAAGCGGTTATCATGGTTTTGATTTCTTGGTTTTCCAAAATTCGTGGAAGTCTTGCTTTTTCCACATTCAAAATTTTTCCTCGAAGTGGCAAAATGGCTTGAAATTTTCGGTCACGACCTTGTTTTGCTGTTCCACCCGCACTGTCCCCCTCGACCAAAAAGATTTCACACTCTTTGCTGTTTTTGCTGGTGCAGTCGGCAAGTTTTCCAGGAAGTGTGTTGCTTTCCAAAACTCCTTTTCGGCGGGTTAACTCTCGGGCACTTCTTGCAGCATCTCTGGCACGCTGTGCCGTAACACATTTAAGCACAAGGTCCCTTGCAACCTGAGGGTTTTCCTCCAAAAAGTTTCCAAATTCTTCTTGCATAACTTTTTCAACATAAACTCTCATTTCACTGTTTCCAAGTTTGGTTTTGGTTTGTCCCTCAAATTGTGGCTCGGTGAGTTTTACCGAAATAATGGCACAAATACCCTCACGAACATCTTCGCCCGAAAGTTTTTCGGTTTCTTTCAAAATTTTGTTTTTAACGCCATAGTCGTTCACAATTTTTGTTAAAGCGTTTTTAAAGCCGTTAAGGTGCGTTCCACCCTCTTCGGTGTTAATGTTGTTTGCATAGGCATGAATGGTTTCGCTGTAGCCATCGTTGTATTGAAAACAAATTTCAACTTGGCTGTCATCTTTTTTGTTAAAAATGTAAAGTGGTTTTGGAAACATAACTTCTCTGCCACGGTTCAAGAACTCAACAAATTCAACAATTCCGCCCTCAAAATGAAAAACATCTTGTCTTTCACGGCCCTCACGCTTGTCTTCAAGGCTGATTGTAAGCCCACGGTTCAAAAAGGCAATTTCCTTGAAACGAGATTTAAGGGTTTCATAGTTAAAATCAACTGTTTCAAAAATGTCTGGGTCTGGCAAAAAGTTAACTTTTGTTCCTGTGTCTTTGCTTTTTCCAACAATGGAAAGTGGGTTTTGCGGATTTCCTCGTTGATAGTCTTGGTGATAAATGTTGCCGTTTTGCTTGATTTCAACTTCAAGGCGAGTTGAAAGTGCGTTTACAACACTAAGACCAACCCCATGAAGTCCACCCGAAATTTTGTAACCACTTCCGCCAAACTTTCCACCTGCATGAAGTTTTGTTAAAACAACTTCAACTGCTGACTTGTGTTCGGTTTTGTGCATTCCTGTTGGAATTCCACGACCATTGTCGGTAACACTGCAACTGCCATCTTTTTCCAAAACAACATCAATTTTGTTGCAGTAGCCCGCAAGCACTTCATCAATGCTGTTGTCCACAATTTCAACAATCAGGTGCTGAAGCCCTCGTTCATCGGTTGAACCAATATACATTCCCGGGCGTTTTCTAACTGGGTCAAGCCCTTCCAAAACTTGAATTGCACTTTCATCATAAATTTGTTTTTGTTCTTCCATTTTTAATATATTCCTTTTTTTATCTTATTTTTTTAGCTATATTTTTTTGAAAACCCCTCAAAAAACTGCTTTGGCGTTTTTGGGGTGGTTATGTCTTGCTCGCTTGGTGGTTTTTTTTTGCCCTCTCTTTTGCCCTTTTTTTGAAAGTCTTTTTCAAACACAATTTGTTCTTCTTTTTTGATTGTTACATCAAAAATCATTTCAAGGTCTTTTAGGTTTGGTGTGTCATGCAAAAGCCCATAGGCAACCGAAGTGGCAAGCATGTCCGAAATTGCCTGCTGTCTGGAATAGCCCGCTGGTCTTGGTGCTTGCCCGTTTGGATTGATTTTTTTGGCATAGACAAGCCGTTCTTTTTCAAGCGGAGTTTTTGCAAGCATCATTCGGTCAATCACTCCGTTTTGTTTTAGAAAAAGTGAAGTTAGGTGTTCATTTTTTGTTTTTCCAAAATCTGCAAAAGTGTGCGAGGTGATGTCAAGGGCATTTTCGTTTGGGTGCCAAAAGATTTTTGCAAAGCCTTTGAAATCTTTCATTTCTTTTTGTTCATGTTCCAAAATGTTCACGTTTTGGTCTTGAAAACTGCGAAATTGAACATGAGTGCCAAACTTGTGGGCATGAGAATAGGGAGCATAGTCTGTTACAAACACCTTTGAAAGCATTTTTTTTGCATCTTCTTGTGAAAATTGTGTTTGCAAAACCGTGGCTGTTTTTTCCAAAAGGTGGTCCACCTCACAACTTCCATAGCAATGAGCAAAAAACCTTAGGTTTGAAAGATTTTTTTCAATTTGATTTTGCTCAAAAAACTTGTTGTTTTCGTCTTTTAAAAGTGGCTTCACAAAACTGTCAAAAACTTGTTCAAGGCGTTTGTCCGAAAACTTGCCATCTCGCTTGTTTTCATCATAGCGGTCATAGTAAAACGAAAACAAATCAAACCCGCCATCTTTGGCTGTTCCCACAAGGTTTTCCACAAATTTTGCATAAAAATTTGCATCTCGTGGTGTCACACTTGCCGTTCCTGGAAAAATAAGCATGGTTTTTTTTGTGGCATCAATTTTGGTGGTGTCGTAAGACATTTCAAGCCAATTTTTTGGTCTGCCATTTTCAAAAAAACGGTCACCGCACAGCAAATCGTTTTCATTTTGAGAAGTCATAACATGGCTTTCCTCAAATCTTGGAAAACTGGTTTCATCTCGTGAAATCACCCCCGAACTTCCCGAAAAAACAAG
>CAVEAP010000046.1:0-6533 GCA_963613725.1 Mediterraneibacter torques | reverse complement strand
GAAGAGGACAAGCCATCAAGTCAGGAGATTTCGGTTACGGTGTCGGGAATTGGGGACAAAAATGTGTCCAAAGATTTGGTGGTTGTTTTTGAAGGAAACCGAGACATCGCAACCGCAACAACCCCTGTGGTTGGGGGAAATGGCGAGGCAACCTTCAAGGTTGAAGCAAAAGCGCCAGGCGATGCAACCATGTTTGTTAAACTTAAGGACAACACCAAAGTTAGCAGTGAGGGAATTAAAATCAAAGTTACCGAACCTGTGAAAAAGATTGCTGTTTCAAACACAAATCTCATGGTTGAAAAAGGAAAAGACCTTAATCTTGTAACTTCTGGAAAAATCATTTTTTCGCCAACCACCACCACCGAAAACGGGGTGGAGTTCTTTTTCCCTATTTCGGGGCAATCGGCAGGAACTCAAAAAGATGACAACAAAGGGCTTGTTATTGAAGATGGTGTTTTAAAAGCTAATGCTGATGCCACCGCAGGGCTTGTTACCATTGTTGCAAAAAGCACTTTGCTTGAAAATTTTGATGAAAATTCGCCACTTCAAACCTCTTTTCAAGTGCTTGTTTGCGATGACATTAGCGAAGATGGCATTTTTGTGAAAGACCTAAATGCTTTGGGTGAAGATGCCTTTTTGGAGGAACTGACTCTTGTTGACAACTATGCAACCGACAAAGAAAGTTACAACAAAAAAGTTGTTGCAGTTGGCATTAAAAACACAAGTGGGCAAGAAGTTGATGAATTTTTGTCTTACAGCATCACAAAATCTGACCAAACAACAGCCTCATCATTGGGTGTTGTTGATGTGTCGCGTGCCTATGATGGCAACGGGCAACCAATTGAAGACCAATTTGTGATGACAGCACAAAAGTCGGGAAATGCCACATTTAACATTAATGTTTCAATTGTTGATGCAAGCGGAAATAAATACAAAACCATTTCAAAACCTTTTGTGATAACAGTGAAAAGCATCACAGAAAGCATTGAAATAACTGTTGGAAAAGGCAGTGAAGATGAAATAAAAACTTTTAACATTTCTTCTGCCGAAGAACAAAGCCTTGACATAAAGGTTTTTGAACAGCAAAGTTATGTTGGACAAAATCCAGGAACATGGATGAAAATTGCAACTTCACAATCAAGTGATTCCTCCCTCAAAATAACGCTTGACAAAATCAGAGTTTTGGTGGATGACAAATTGGTGGAATATGGCACCGAAAGTGCCGAGTTTGAAAAATACAAAGATGTCATCAAAGTTTTTGGTGCAAACAAACAGCAAATTGATTTTGACACAATTTTTGAATCAAACTCCGACATTTTTGTTGCATACAGCAAAAGTGTTCTTGAAAATGGAATTACGCTTGCGGGCTTTGATTTGAAAGTTTGGGCAAACAACAATGATGACAGATTTTTGTTTTCAGCACTTGTTAGTTGCAGTGGCTCCATAAGTTATGGCCAACTTGTATTTTCGGGTGACAGTTTTTCTGAAAATGAAAGTTTGGCAAAAGTTGGGCAAACGCTTAACTTTGAGGCAAATTCAACAATTGCAAATGTTGATTTAAGTTTGTTTGATGTGATATTGTCAAAACAAAACATCGTAAGTGTTGGTCAAAAAAACGGAAACAAATTCAGCTTAACCGCTGTGGGTGTTGGTGAAGTGAAAGTTGCCCTTCAAGAAAAATACAGCCTAACACGCAGTGAGTTTGTGGTTCGTGTTGTTGTGCCAACCGAAAATGTTTGGGTTAGTGCAGATTTTCAAAATGGCATTTCCAAAATTGAAAACAGTGAAGATTCTGTTTCAGAAAGCGTTTCAGACAAACCTTTGAAAAAACTTGTTGTGGGTGTTCAGAATCAAGGTTTGGAAGTTTTTGCGTGGATAAAAACAAGCACCGAAAATGCCACCATAAAAAATGTGAATTGTGAAATTGCTGAAAGCGGTGGAGTTGTTTCCTCAATTACCTCCGACACATCTTCAATCAGTTTTGGCATAAAGGAAATTGATGGAGAAGATGTTTTGAATGTTAGCATAACTTTTTACAAAACAAACGAAAATGGAATTGTTGTAAAGGAAGTGTTCACACAGCAAATCACCATTGAAGCCTACATTCCAATCAGCATTTTTGCATGGGATGCGCAAGGCACAAGGGACAAAACCTTTGACATTTATGACACCGAAGAGTTAAGTTTGGCAAACCAAAAAACCGAAAATGTTGGCTTTGTTAAACTAAAACCTTATTTATTTTCAAAATCTTCAAGAAACTATGATTGGATGCCGACTGATGCCGAGTCAACCAACCTTAAAATTCAAAAAACAGTGTCAGACCGCTATGTTTGGAATCAGTCATTTGGGCAAGACTATGAAATTTTGATGGAAAATGAAAACACCGAAGACGATGTTTTTAGCGTTGTTCTTAAGGAAGATGGGCTTTATGTTAGTGCAAAAATAGGAAAAGCCCCAGAGGGTCAAAGCGAAACCTCTCCACGAGCAAGCATTAAAATTTTGATTGAAATTGATGAATTTGGCAGAAATCTTTGGGTTAGTGCAACCATAAACTTTTTTGCACCAACAAACAAAGTTGATTTGCTAAACTTTTCAAATGACCAAATTTATTTGGAAGCCTATGACGAAGACAAAAATGGCAACTATGGCGAAGCAAAACTTGATGTGTTTGTTGGGCAAAACAATGTGTTTGACAAAGGGCTTACCTATGTTGTCTATGATGCCGAAGGAACTGTTTCCTACATTTTTGATGACCACAGTGTTCATGGGGGCGTGCTTTACACAACCGAAAGCAATCCAATTTTGGTGACGCTTGATGGCGGAGATGTTGTGGCAAGACTAAATCAAGAGCAACATGATTTTAAACAAACCTATTTCATCAAAGTTTTGCCAAGTGAAGTGCTAAATGTTGAGTATGATGAAGCAGACAACAAAGTTTGGAAAAGCAAATTTGAAAGCAGTGTTGCAAAAGTGCTGACAGTAACCCTTCACACAGGGAACAGCAAAGACAGTGCCTACAAAATTTTTAATGGCAGTGACTTTTTGAACATTGCAAACAATCCAACCAAGTTTTTTGAACTTCAAAACGACATCACTTTGGAAAAGGAGTTTGACTCAATCGAACTTTCAAAAGCTCCAAATGGTTTTTCTGGTGCACTTTTCTCGGCTGAAAACAGCAGATTCAGAATTAACAATTTTGTTGCAACAAAAGGCTTTTTTGCTGAAAGAATTTCACAAAACAGCACATATGTTTATTCAATTTCAAATGTTGAATTTGTTTATGCAAAATTGGAATTAACAACCAATCAATTTGGTTTGCTTGCTGTTGAAAACCAAGGAACAATTAAAAATGTGAAAATCACGCCATCAGACAATGCCGAAATAAAAATCAATGTTGCAGATGTGAATGAAGATGTTTCGATTGGCGGAATTGTTGCTCGTAACAGCAATAAGATTGAAGATGTTTTTGGAACAATGAACCTAAGCGTTACAACAAGTGTTTTGGGCACAGGAAAAAGTTTTTATGTTGGCGGAATGGTGGGATTTTTGAATGGTGGAATCATAAATTTCACAGATAAATTTACTTTTATTTCAAATCTTAACCTTGACTCAGACACAACCAAAACATTTGAAAATTCGGCAATTGGCGGAATTGTGGGTTATGCAACACAAAGCCAAATTGTGGGAATCTCCAATCGAGAAGAAAGCAAACAAGGCATGCTTAATGCCGAAACCACAATCAATGCACCAAACTTTGACAATGTTGGTGGAGTGGCTGGAATTTTTGACACTCCACAAGCATTCACAACAAAACAAATTTTTGTTGTTCCAAACATTGTGGCAAACAACAATGTTGGAGGAGCTTTTGGAGTTGTAAAAAACTTTTCTTCAAACGACGGAGGAGCAGTAGAACGCATTTTTGTTGAATTTTATGGCGATGGAAAAACAACAACAGGCATTCGTGCAAACAACAATGTTGGTGGCTTTGCGGGAATGCTTGATGGTGCCATTGTTAAAAAGTCTTATGTGCTTTCCTATGTTAACCTTGAGGTTTGCGCAGATGGTTTGCAATTAGATGAAAAAACGCAATTCTATGGTGACATTGTGGCAAACAACAATGTTGGTGGTTTTGTGGGGACTTTCAAAAACTCAACTTTGCAAAGCAACTTTGCAAGAGTTAAAATTGGTGTGAACACAACCGAAAGCAGTCCAAGTGTGGGTGGCTTTGCCGGAAAAGTGGAAATTACCTCAAACAATGATTTTTCAAAAAAAATGGAGGCATGTTTTGCTATTGGCGATATTGCTGTGTTCAAGGAAAATGCCAACCAAAATGAAATCACCAAAAATTTGGGGGGATTTTTGGGTAGTGCAAACACGGCAATTGGAAACCAAACTGTTGCGTCAAGTTATGTTGTTATTGGGGGCGGTAAGGGCATTGTGGTAAATTCACATGTCAAAGAAAACGGAGAAGTTGAGGGTATTTTTGTTCAAAACTTTTGTGGCTCTGTGTATGGCACAACTTTGGGGGCTGTTTGCGACAATACCCCATATTCAGGGTGTTTTTATGCCACCTTTAACGCAACAACAAGCAGTTCATTTGGAGCACAAGCCAAAAAAGTTGATGACTTGAAAATCAAAAATCAAAAAATTCCAGATGCTCTTAGTGGATGGGACGGCAATTGTTGGTTGCAAGATGGTTATCCATCAGATTTAAGCATAAATGATGATTTTCCAGTTTTGGTTGTTCAAAATGAAATCACAAATGAAAGAGAGTGTCTTTATGGTTCACAAATGACAAACATTCAAATTGAAAGTGGCAGAGGTGATGATGTTGCAAATGCCGTTTTTCCAACCTTTTGGACTTATGTTGATGGCAAAATTGTTGTTAGCATGGACAGTTTGGTGCTAACAAACTACAAAACTTTGGTGCTTTCAGAAAACTTGATTTCAGACAGCAGTGTCAAAGGCCTTGTTTCCATAAAAACTTCTGGGAATGACAAAAAAGTTAATGTAACTTCAAGCAACCCAAGTGTTGTTTCAATTTCAAACTCTGCAACTTTTGAACTTCAATTTAAGTCGGTGGGATATTCCACTATCACCATAACTTCCCGAAAAAACCCAAGCATAAAAGCTTCGTTTGAAATTTGCGTGATTGGTGGGTTTGTTAGTTTTGACATGTATTACTATTCAAACGATGTTTCAAACAAAAACCAAAGCATTGACCTTGAAAACAAAATTATTGAAGTGGCAAAACAAGTTTCATCAAACGAATTTGAAGTGGGCAATGCCGAAGTAAACAGCCGAGATGACATTACAAACTCTTATCTTGATGGGATTGTTCAAAAAAAGTTTTCAAGAGATGCAAAACAAGGCGATGTTGTTTTTGTAACCGACAAATCAACCGGAGCAATCTTTAAATGTGTTTATGATGATGGTTGGAGTTTTAATGTTATTAGAGCAATAACAATTGAAAAAAATGACACAACCAAAAAAGATTTGGAAAAAAATTTGGAAAAAGCATTAAATTTAAATGACCACATTAAAGATGTGTCGGGCAGAGATGCTAAAATTGGTGACATTGTTGTTGCAAGAGTTTACTATAAGAACAGCCAGAGTCAGGACACTGAAAACAATGAAATTGATGATGTTGCTTACAAATTCACTTACACACAAAGCGGTTGGCAAAACAGCAAACTTCTTAAAATTTCAAAAGGTGGGGCAGTCTTGCTTTACACAAGTTTCACCACCGCTTCATCAAAACAATATGGTGACAGTTATGCACTAATCTATGATTTCTCGGGCGAAGACATTGAAGTGTGTGATGAAAACGTAAAACCATATGGCGATGGCAAATGGTGTTCTGATATCAATCCAAATTCGCCATTTCAAACAATTAGGGCAAAAGGTGAAATTGGCGAGGCAGACCGAGTTGTTGTTACACTTGCCATAAAATTGAATTTTGGAGGAACTTACACCTATATTCCACTTGACACCACAAAAACTGACCTTGGGGTAGTTGTTCAAAAAGCGTTCAAGCCATATATCTTTGAAGGCATTTCAGCACTATCTTTAAGTGAAAATGTTGGAGAAATTGCTAACAGCGAAACTTTTGAACTTGCTTTGACCGTAAAAACTGATGCAACAACGCAAGTTTTGGGAGATGTTGACAAATATCTTAACAACGAAAACAACCCAATGACAATCAAGTTTAGCAATGATGAAAACAACATCTATACCCTTGAAAGTTTTAATCTTAACAAAGATGAAGTTGCTAGCAAAGGTAGCACAAAAGGCATTATGACCTTTAAGAACTCAACAGGCTATCCAATTGATGTGGAATATGTTTGCACTTCAAGTGAAGGCAAAATTGTGTTTAACCTTAAGTTTTCTTATTGGAAAACCAGAATTTCTGAGCCAGTTGTGGAATATGTCCAATTTGTTGCCACAAACGATGATGGTTCAACAAAAACAGCAAATGTTGAAATTCATTGGCAACCAACCAAAATAACAACCTTGGAAGTTTTGCACTATTC
>CAVEAP010000045.1:6543-6970 GCA_963613725.1 Mediterraneibacter torques | reverse complement strand
TTTGAGCAATGCTGTTTGAAATGTAAATAACACCTTCAACAATAAGCAATGTCGCAATCAAAATAAGATAGGTTGTTGGGAAAATTAAAAGAAAAATTCCAATTAAAATTGTGGCAAGACCGCTAACAATGTTTGTCCAAGGAACAAATTTTGGGTTAATCAAAAAGTGTAAACACAAAATTGCACCAAAAACAATAATCATCCAAGACAAAACTGTGGTCAAAACATCATAAGATGCTTGTGGAAGAGCAATAAAAAGCACTCCAAACACAAGCATAAAAAGTGATGTTAACACATATTTTGTTTTTTCAATTGCCAAAAAATTTGTCATATTTTTTCCTCCTTACATTCATATTTTAGCACTAAAATTTAGGTTTTGTCAACAATATTTTTGTTTTTTTAAATTTTTGTTTGGTGGAATACCCAC
>CAVEAP010000045.1:0-6533 GCA_963613725.1 Mediterraneibacter torques | reverse complement strand
CGATACACAAAATGGAAGCACAATAGACAAACAAAAAGTTTATGAAAACAAAAACTTGTTTATGAAAAATTTGTAAAATTTTGTCAAAAAATTAAAAAATCACTCGTTTCAGAGTGATTTTTCATTAGTTTTTAAAAGCATCAACAAGTTGATTAACAACACTTTGATTTACTTCAGGATTTTCTGAGCCCTTAAGGTTGTTAAGATAGTTTGATTGATAAGCCGAGTAGTTGTCAAAACTGATTTTTTCAATAATGTAGTCAAGCATTGTTTTTGCGTAGGTTTTTGTTGCTTCATTTTCACAATATTTGCTGTTGTTGTTAAGTGGGTTCAAAACATAGTTGTTAAGCATTTCCACCGTAACTTCACCATTGGTTGGAAGTGTTTCAATTTCTCCAAGATAAATAATAATATGATATCCGCTGTAACTTGGAGTTTGTGTTTCACCACTATTGTCTGTGTAACCATCAATTTCGCTAAGTTCAATCAAATTGCTCACTGAACCAACCCCTTTTTCTCTAAGAGTGCGACATTCGTTTGCAAAAGGTGTTACCATGGTGTCATTTGCTTCGGCGGTTGGAATGTAGTAGGCAAGTGTTGCATTGTTAGCACCCGCATCCATGTTAAAACGATAAATGTAATCATTGAACACTTGAAGTTTCATGTCAGATGTTGTTTGTTTGTTAACATCTGTTTGTATCATCAAAAGAACCTCAGTTGCTGTGTAAGTTTTGTTTGTTTCACGGTCGGTGAATTTAACATTGTTTTTAATGTTGTTTGATTGTTCTTGATATTCTTGTTCAGTTATGCCATCGTTGTCAAGTTTTGTTTTAAGTGCTTTAAGTTCAGTCACTGTGTCGTCATCAAATTTAAGCAAAACATGAGAAACTTGGAACCATTCACTTGCTTGGTCAAACCAAAGAATTGGGTTTTCACGGCTTTGCATTGCTTTTGTATAATCTGCATATGCATCAGTTGTGTCTTTAAGGCTGTAAGTTTGGGCATCTTGTCTTGCAAGTTTGTTAAAGGTTCTCAAAACAAGGTCTTCAGTGATTAAGTCTGTTTTTTCAAAATTTTCTTGAAAAACAGTAATCAATTTTGAGTCATATGCTTCATCATACATTTTTTGAACTTGACGCAAAAAGATTTGAGCACTGTCTTTGCTAAGACTGTCATCAGTGATTTGTGCTTTAAGTTGAGAAATAAATTTGTTAAGTGCTTTGATGCTGTATTTAGTTCCATTATCGTCGGTTAGTGTGTGATTTGCACTGCTCCAAAAACTTGGATTGGTTTTAAAGTTTTCAAAAGCGAGGTCTGCTTTTTCTTGAGTGGTCATTTTGGCAAGTTCTTCTTCAGAAATTTGATAAATGTCCATACTGGTTGTTTCGTTTGTTTCAGTTGTTTCAACTTTCACAAGTTCATATTTGTTTTTTTCTGAATTGAAAACATATTTGTAAGTTTTTTCATAACTTTCATATTTCTTTTCATAGTCTTCAACATCTTCTTCCTCTTCTTCGGTGTCAAATTCTTCTTGAATTTGTTCATCGGTTAGCATTGCTTTTTCAAGACTTGAAATTGTTGAGTTTAGTGAAGAATAAACACTTAACCAAACATCGTTAATTTGTTTTTGTGTAAGAACAATTTTGTTTTCGCCATTTTTAAGGTTGTTTGCCAAAAGTTTGCGATTTAAAAGGGTGGTGGCTGTTTGTTTGATTCCGTTGTAGGTAACAGTGCTTCCGCCGTCATAATAATAGTTTCCATATGAGTAGTAGGCATCATAGGTTTCCTTAAGAGTAACTGTTGTTTCGCCCAATCTCATAACAACTTGGTTTTCATATTTTGTTTCATTTCTTGTCCAAAGGTCGCAACCTGCAAAACAAACAATGAACAAACACAAAGCCAAGCAAATTGCAAATATTTTTTTTGTTAGTGATGATATTTTTGTCACAATTTTCCTCCAAATGCTGTAGTTATGCATTATATTATACAACACTTTTTTAAATAAATCAATTATTTTTTGAAATAATTATTTACAAAATTTTGAAATTTAATCTAATTTTGATGCAAATTCAATGGCTCTTTGCACCGCAAGGTTAACTCCCTCGTCAATTTTTTGTTTGTTTTCGGGCAAAATTTTTGCCAAAACAAAATCGGCAAGGTCCCAACCAGCAGGTGGTTTGCCAACTCCAACCCTAAGTCTTGCCACATTTTGACCAACACAAAGCACAACATTTTTCATGCCATTATGTGAACCGCCACTGCCATTTTCTCGAAATCTAATATTTCCAGCATCAAGGTCAATGTCGTCAAAACAAATCAAAACATCTTTTGGGTTTATTTTGAATTTTTGCATATATTTTTGCACACATTCACCACTTAAGTTCATGTAAGTCTGAGGTTTTACAAGCAAAACTTTTTGGTTTTCAATCAAAATTTCGGCGCACTTTCCTTTTAATTTTGTTTTTCCAAAAGTTCCGCCAAATTTTTCACACAACTTGTCCACAACCAAAAATCCCAAATTGTGTGGAGTGTTGTCAAATTTCGGCTCGGGGTTTCCAAGCCCAAAAATCATTTTCATTTTTCGCCTCCAAAAAAGGTTTCAAAAGGTTTTGTGATGGTGTTTTCCTTAAAGTCAAAATTTTCAGCCACATTTGCGTGAAGAGTGCAATTTTTTTCAACAATGCAGTTTTTAAGATGGCAAAAAGGCAAAATTTTGCTTCCGCTTTTTATGATGGTGTTGCCCTCAATAACATTGTTTGGAAAAATGACAACATCGTTTTCAATTTTAACATCAGCATCAACAAAAGTTGTGTTGTCATCTAAAATTTGAACACCATTTTGTTTGTGCAAGGCAAGAATTCTTGCTTTAAGAGTTTTGCTTGCTTCTTGAAGTTGATTCATGTTAAAAATTGCAAAAAAATCTTCAAAAAACAAATCTGTTTTTTGAATTCCCAAAAGGTTGTCAGCAGTTTTCAAAAACTCGGTGTTAAAAATGTAGCCTCGTGTAAGTTTCAAAGAATTCAAGCATTTTGTTTGGGCATAATCCAAAAGACTTAAAAAAGTTTTTCGGGACAAAAGTGGGGTGTCTGCATAAAAAATTGCTGTCCATTTTTTGTTTGAAAGATGAGGAAGCACAAGACTTTGAATGGTGGAGTTGAGGTCTGCTTCAATTTCAACAACAGGGCAGTTTCCAAAAGCCAATTTTGTCCACTGCAAAATTGATTTCCCCCAAATTTTTGTGTCATAACTTTTTTGAGATACCCCCAAAGTTTTGTTGTCAGTTTTCAAAACAACAACCAAAACATCACTGTCAACAGGTTGAGCCTGAATTTTTTCAATCAAACTTTCAACACTGTCAAACAAATTCAAATCAGTTTCCTTTATTTGCATTTTTAATGCTCCTTTTTTGTCTAAAATAATTGCTTAAAATTTGCCCGCATTGTTCTTTCAAAATTCCTTCCACAATTTTTGGTTTGTGATTAAATTTTGCTTTGCTAAAATCAAAAATGCTTCCAAAACAACCTGCTTTTGAATCTTTTGCTCCAAACACAACACATTTAATGCGTGCATTTATGCAAGCCCCAGCACACATTGGGCAAGGCTCAAGAGTAACAAAAAGTGTTGCGTCCAAAAGATGCCAATCTCCAAGTTTTTTTTGTGCTTTTTCAAGTGCAATCATTTCGGCATGAAGCAAGGCATTTTTCTTTTGATTTTTTTTGTTGTGTGCTTTTGCTACAACTTTTCCGTTCACAACAACAACGGCACCAACAGGCACCTCATCTTCAAGTTGGGCTTTTTTTGCTTCCAAAAGGGCAAGGTTCATAAACTTTTCAAGTTCATTTTGCTCCATATCTTTCTCCCTAATGTCAATTATACATCAAAACCATTCAAAAGTGCAAGCGATTTTGTGATAACATTTTCATTTTGTTTCCAAATTTTTAAAATATGTTTTTTTAAAATGGGGTGTTTCAGTTTGTCGCTTCCAACTTCAATGGTAAGTGAAGGTAGTCCAAATTTTTCAATGCAAAAATCTTTAAAGCCACCAACACTTTTTGGGCTTTTTTTTAGTGCATAACCAGTTTGTTTTGAAATTTCTTTTGCAAAAATTTTGTGTTTTTTCAAAGTGTTTTTGTCCTGAAAAAAACGCCAAAAAATCATTTCACCTTTGCTGTGATAACTTATTGTCATGTGGGGTTTTGTAATTTTTAATGCAAAAATCAGTGTTTGTGTTTCGGGCTCACTGTTTGGATGTTTTCCAACATAATTTTGCGGAGCAGGTTTGAACACATTAAATTTCCCTTTGCTCCAATGTGCGTCAAAATTAACATTAAGGTCAACTCCCAAAATGTTTGCTTTCCACAAAGAAAAATCAGTGCTGTTATTGTTCGTTTTCAAAAGATTTTGTTTTATTTTTTTTAATTTCAAAGTGCCAAAAGTGGCTGATTTCTCACAAAAAGGAAACAAATTTTCACAAAGTTTCACATCTTGCCAAAGGTTTTCAAGACTTTTTAATCCCTCTGTCGCCAAACACACACCATCAGGATTTGCAAGAGGAATCAAAAAAACAGTGCCATCAATCTTTTCAGACAAAAGTTTTTTGGCTTGCAAAAAGGCAAGGTGAGTGGTGATGTGTTCTCGTGCATGAATTGCATATTGCACCAAAATTCTTTTTTCCCCATTTCCAATCTGCACACAAAAAATTGGTCTTTTCAAAACGCTTTTGCCCACGCAAAACACCTTTGCACCCATTTTTTCAAGATTTTTTAATTCAAACAAAAAGTTTTTCCAAAAATTCATAAAGTTATATATGTTTTTTTGTGTTTTTTTGTTTATGTCAAATTTGGAAAATGTTTTTTTTAACAAACAAAAACAAATTCTTTTATTTTTCTAGACAAATTTTGATTTATATGCTATAATAAAATATTAAATAAGGCGGTAAAATTTATGAATGAAGAATTTAAAAAAGAAGAACAGTATTTAAATGAAACCTTACAAGCAATTGACAGCCGTATTGAAGGCATTAACAATGCCATGGAAAGCCAAAAAGAATTTGCACAAGAACTTAAAAAAGACTATATGCACGATGCTTCTATGTTTGACGGTGAACTTTCCAATGAAGTTGCAATGAAATACAAGCGTCTAAATGATTTTATGGATTTTGTCGATGACCAATATGCTCTTGCAAAAAGATTAAAAGAAATTCGTGAAAAGCCCTATTTTGGAAGAATTGACTTTTTGATTGATGGTGATGATGAAGAGATGAAACTTTACATTGGGCTTATGTCAATTGACCACAATCATCAACTTAAAGTTATTGACTGGAGAGCACCAGTAAGCGAGCTTTTTTATGAAGCCGGCAAAGGAAGGGGAAGTTATGAAGCCCCAAATGGCACAATTTCTGGAGAAATTAAGTTAAAAAGACAATATGACATTGAAAATTCAAAACTTTTGGAATTTTATGATGTTGACATTAACCTTTTTGATGCTTATTTGCAAAAAGTGCTTTCAAAAACAAAAGGCGACAGTCTTCAAAACATTGCAAGCACAATTCAAAAAGAGCAAAACCAAATCATCCGAAATCTCAAAGATGATGTTTTGGTTGTTCAAGGTTTTGCTGGGTGCGGAAAAACCACAATTGCACTTCATCATGTTGCCTATGCTCTTTATCGGCTAAAAGACCTTAAATCAGTTAACATTTTGTTCTTCTCTCCAAATGAAGCCTTTTTGTCCTACATTCAAAAAGTTTTACCAGACCTTGGCGAAGACAACACTCGTTCGGCAACTTTTCCAAAGTTCATAAAAAGAATGCTAAAAACAATTCAGCCAGTGGAATCTTCCGATGAATTTGTGTTAAGATATGTTTTTGCATCTCCAAAAATTCAACAAGAAATTGATGAAAAACTAAATTTTTCCACCAGACAAAAAATGAAAGATTGGCTCGACAAAAAAGCGGAAAAATTGGAATTTGTTTCTGATTTTTGCTTTGAAGACATCATGATTGACACTCAAACACTAAATGGCTTTTTAAAAAATGATTTTCTGCACGCAAAGTATCGTGAAAAAATTTTCTATATCACAAACAAAATTTTTGAGCAAATGAAAACTGAAGATTTGGCAAAAAAAGAAGCAGTGCTCGAAACTCTTTATGACTGCCTTAATTCCCCAATGCATCTTCAAGACATTTATGCCGAATTTTTGAAAGAATTTGGCTACTCAGCAATGGACATTGATGACAAATTGTTTTTTGATGATGCAGTGCTTCTTTGCGTGCTGAAAGAACTAACTCAAAACATTTTGATTCGTATGAACATAAAACACATTGTTCTTGATGAAATTCAAGACTATCCACTTTTGTTCATAGACTTTTTGATGCGCATATTCAAACACGCCACTTTTTCAATTTTTGGGGACATTCACCAAAAAACAGTGCCAGGGCAATTAAATTCACTTGAAGACATTTGCAAACTTGAACCAGCAAAAAACAAAAGTTATTTTGTGGAACTCACAAAAACTTATCGTTCAAGTGAGGAGAT
>CAVEAP010000044.1:3069-6997 GCA_963613725.1 Mediterraneibacter torques | reverse complement strand
TAATAAATTAAGCGAGGAAAAACATGAACATTTCAAAAATTTTAAGCTATGTTGGATTAAGTGTTGTGGGTGCATTGTTAATTGTTGTTATCATTTTATCATTTGTAACAACAAAAACCTCAATCACAATTTCAGCAAACGACAGTCGTGGTTCATCGGTTGCCGTGGCACCAAGTCAGATTACAATTTCAAAATATGACAGTTCTGCAAGCAAAGAATATTCTTACAAAATGTTTGCCGAAGATAACGACAAATATCAAGATTACAACTCTGTTCTTGCAAACTTCAATTCTCTTGGAAGATTTTCAATTTTGCAAAAACTTTTCTTGGGCATAAAAGATGAGAGTAAAAACATCACAAACGAAAAAACAAAAACTTTCACTGCACTTCACAAACTTACAGGTGGTTATTTGGTTGAATTTTCTTGGAATGAAAAACAAACACTTTTAAATGCTGATGGAACAGTTTACAAAAACTCAGAAGGAAACAGTGTAACTTACTCAAAACTTGCAATTTTTGTTGATGAAACAAACCAAGTTAGTGACTATCTTATTTATGTGAAAACTTACACCAACGACAGTTCTTCTTCTTACTATAACTACAAAATCACAGCAAATGTAAAAGATGTTTTTGATTTGGCTGAATCTTTTGATGATGCTGGAAAGTTGCAAGGTGATTTTGCATAATTAAAATTGTGGATTTTTCCACAATTTTTTTTGTTTACACCTTAATTTTGTTAGACATTTTTGTTTGTTTGGGGTATAATATATCTAAAAAAGGTGGATGAAAAAATGAAAGAACTTAGCAAAATTTTATATCCAAAAAGCGTGGCTTTGATTGGAGCAAGTGAAAAAGAGGGTTCGGTTGGAAATGAACTTTTAAAGCGTATGCTTGAATTTGGCTTTACTGGGCAAATCTATCCAATCAATCCAAAACATTCCAGCATTTTGGGAGTTAAATGTTACGCCAAAATCACCGATGTTCCAAAAGAGATTCAACTTGCCATAATTGCAGTGCCTGCAAAAGCGGTGCCTAGTGTGGTTGATGAATGCCATTTGGCACAAGTTTCAGACATTGTTGTTATTTCAAGCGGTTTTAACGAAGTTGGTGGCGAGGGAACTGTTTTGGAAAATGAACTTAAAGCAAAAGTTCAAAAATATGGAATGAATCTTGTTGGACCAAATTGTTTGGGTGTTTTTTGTGCAGACAAAACACTCAAATTTGATGGGTGTTTTGCTCCAACCATTCCAAAAACGGGAACAGTTGGTTTTGCAACACAATCAGGAGCCCTTGCTGGTGGGGTTTTTAACATAAGCAAAAAACTTCGCATTGGATTTAACCAAATGGTATCGCTTGGCAATCAAACCGATGTTGATGCCCTTGATGTTATCTCGCAATGGGAAAATGATAACAATGTTTCACAAATTTTGCTTTATCTTGAAAGCATAAAAAACCCTCAAAAATTTAGGAAAATTGCCACAAAAGTTTCACAAAAAAAACCAATTTTGTGCATTAAATCAGGGCGTAGTGATGCTGGAGCAAAGGCGGCTGCCTCACACACCGGTTCACTTGCTGGCTCTGACACTCTTGCCGAAGGTTTGCTTGCTTCGTGTGGGGTGGTGCGTGAAATCAGTTTGAAAAATCTTTTTGACGATGCGGGAGTTTTGGGTAATTGCCCACTTCCAAAAGGAAAACGCCTTGCAATTTTAACAAACGCAGGTGGGCCGGGTATTTTGGCAACCGATATTGCCTCTGATTTTGGACTTGAAGTGCTAACTTTTTCAGAGGAACTTCAAAACAAGTTAAAAGAAATCACCATGCCTCAAGCAAGTCGCAAAAACCCAGTTGACCTTGTTGCAAGTTGCCCAGCCGAGCATTACAAAAACACCGCCGAAGTTATTCTTAAAAGTGATGAAGCCGACATGCTTTTGGTAATTTATTTGTATATTGCTGGCAAGCATGACATGGAAGTTTTTGAATATATGCAAGATTTGCAAAAAAAATATCCAAAAAAACCAATTATTTTAACCTATATGACCGTTCCAGAATTTTTTGATGAGGTGCAAAACAAGTATCCGCAAAGCACTTTGCCACTTTATGACTATGTTGATGATGCTGTTCGTGGTTTTAAACTTTTGATGGAGCGTAAAGAATTTTTGGAGGGAATTAAGCAAAAAACTTTGACCTTTGATGTGAAAAAAGACAAAACCACAAAAATTTTTGAAAAGGCAAAAAAAGAAGCACGCACTCTTTTAAGCACAAAGGAAAGTTTGGAAGTGTTCAAAAACTATGGACTTCCTGTTCCAAAATTTGTTGCAACCTTAAAACTTGCTGATGCAGTGAAAAATGCAAAAAAAATGGGCTTTCCAGTTGTTTTAAAAATGAGCAGTAAAACAATTAGCCACAAAACCGATGTTGGCGGAGTTGTGGTGAACATTAAAGATGAAAAAGAACTTGAAGTTGCTTGGAAAAATCTTGAAGACAAACTCAAAAAAGCGGATATGTGGAAAAACCTTGATGGAATTATTGTGATGAAGCAGGTTAAGGGAAGTCGTGAATTTGTTGCTGGAATTGTGGAAAACCCAACTTTTGGTTATCAAATGATGTTTGGAATTGGTGGAATTTTTGTTGAAGCCCTAAAAGAAGTTGCTTTTCGCCCTTGTCCGCTCAAAATGTATGATGCCAAAGCGCTTGTCAGTGGCACAAAAGCCAAAAAAATCATGGGCAACATTAGGGGCAAAAAAGCGGTTGATGAGCAGATTGTTGTTGAAAGTTTGTTAAAACTTTCGCACCTTGTTGAAGATTTTAAGGAAATCAAAGAGTTAGATGTGAACCCATTTATGCTTGATGATGAAGGAAACTTTTTTGCGGTTGATGCACGAATTGTTGTTCATTAAGACACTAAAAATAAGCAAGTTTTGCTTATTTTTTTGTTGAAAATTTTTTTGATTTATGCTAAAATAATGCTATGGAAAAATGCAAAATGTGTCCACGAAAATGTGGGGTGGACAAAAAGACAAAAAAGGGATTTTGTGGGGCAGGTGAAAATGCTCAAATAAGCAAAATCATGCTTCATCATTGGGAAGAGCCGATTATTTCAGGGGATGAAAACAGCAAGGGAAGTGGTGCAATTTTCTTTTCACATTGCAACCTTAAATGCGTGTTTTGTCAAAACTATGAAATCAGTCATTATGGCACAGGCTGTGAGGTAAGTGATGAAAAACTCGCTCAAATTTTCAAAGAACTTGAAAATAAAGGGGCATTAAACATAAATTTGGTAACACCATCGCACTATGCTCAAAACATTTTGAATGCACTTAAAATCTACAAGCCCAAAATTCCCGTTGTTTGGAACAGCAGTGGCTATGATGACCTTAAAGTGATTGAAGGTTTGAAAGGCTTTGTTGATGTTTTTTTGATGGACCTAAAATATTTTTCCAATGAACTTGCGTTAAGATATTCTGGTTGTAAAAACTATTTTGAAGTTTGCACTTTGGCTCTAAAAAAGATTAGGGAAATTTGCCCAACCGATGAAATCAAAAATGGACTTATGAAAAAAGGTCTTATCATAAGACACATGATTTTGCCGGGACAAATTGAAGACAGCAAAAAAGTGCTTGAATGGATAAAGGAAAATTTGGGCACACAAACTTTTGTTAGTTTGATGAGTCAATACACCCCACATGGACAAGCAAAAAATTATGATGAAATAAACCGAAAATTAAAACCGCTTGAATACAAAATTGTAAAAAATCACTTGTTCAAACTTGGATTTGTTAATGGTTTTGTTCAAGACCAAAGCAGTGCAAACGAATGTTTTATTCCAGACTTTGAAAGTGATTTGCAAAAAAACATCTCAAAAAACACAAAAAAATGCTAAAAAACATATTAAAATTAGCAATTTTTCAAAATTTATTTTAAATATTAA
>CAVEAP010000044.1:0-3059 GCA_963613725.1 Mediterraneibacter torques | reverse complement strand
GTGTATTGCAATTGTTTTAAAAAATATTTTCAAAAAATTTTTATGAAAAGTTAAAACTTTTTAAAAACAAAAAGGGACTTTGCTTTTTGGCTAAAGTTCCTTTTTTTTTGTGAATTTTAAAAATGTAATTAAAAAATTTTATAATTTTGGAGCATCATTTTCAGGCACATCAAAACAATCTTGTTTTTGGCTGTTTGCAAAAAGTGAAAATTTTGGTTTTACAACATAAAAACATTCACGGCTGTTGTTAAAAGCGTCAACCAACACACTTTGCTTGGTGTCAAATTCAATAAATTTTTTAACCCCTTGTTCAAAAAGTTTGTCTTCTGGGTTTGAGTTCAAAAGGAGGGCTTGTTTTCTTTTTTCGATTGAAAGTTCACTCATCAAAAGTTCAAAATTTTTGGTAATCAATTTTGAAATCCAATTAACACTTCGCATTTCTTTTTTGTTTAGCAAACTTCTAATATCAACAATTTCAGCGTTTTTGTCGGTCATAATGTCCAGTAGCAAATCTAATTTTTGGTCATTGCTTAGACCTTTTGTTTCGTCTTCCCAATTTTCAATTCTAAAACTAACAACAAACAAATCCATGCACAAGTTGGTAATGCTTGAAAAAATTGGATTTTCCTCAGCAAAACGATAAACATCAATTTCTTCCGCAACTTTTTCCATAAAAGTTTTTGGGTTCACGATTTCAACAAAATTAAATTTTTGAACTTGTTTTGTAACTTGTCCATTTTGTTCTTTTTCAAAATTGATTGTTTTTATTGTAGCCATTCAAATTCTCCTTTTTGCTAAACCCAAAAGTTTAATTTTACTTCTTAAAATTATATCATATTCAAAACAGTTTTTCAAGATGTATTTCGCAAAAAGTTTAACAAAAAGTGCTATGCATAAATTTGTTTGAAAAATCATGTTATATTCCTTATTAGAATTACATGATACTAAAACAGAAAATATAATTGTCTATGACGTCAACTCGTTATATTCCTTATTAGAATTACATGATACTAAAACCAACAGCGTATCACGTATCACAAGCAAAGCGTTATATTCCTTATTAGAATTACATGATACTAAAACAGACATGGAGCAACTTCAATACCTCTATGAGTTATATTCCTTATTAGAATTACATGATACTAAAACCTCAAATTCATGTGATTTTGTATCAAATGGATAGAATTTTTATAATTCTAAAGGAATTGATTCATACAAATCATCATCAACAGACAATTTCCATTCATTAGGAAGCATTTCTGGTGAAATGTATGATTCTATTAGCAAAACTCGCAAATCAAGAATCAAAATTAAATCATAAATTTGCTTTAAATCGGTTTCGCTAAAATATTTTTTAAGGTCAACAAAAATGATTAAATCTGCTATTTTCAAAAGTTTAACTGCTTGCAGATAATTTAACACATTGGTCAAAAATCCATTTTTGCAATTGTTGTCCAATTTAAAATTGAAGTCTTTAATCAAATCTAACACTTCAATTTCATTATAACACAAATCAAAAGGAATGTCATCTAAAAAACTAAAAAATTTTGAATTTATTTCTGTCATATCATCAAAAATAACTTTATATTCCTCTTGATTCTTTTCCAATTCGGCTAAAATATATTTATTTAGTTTAACTTGTGAGGCAGACAAATCCAAACCAAGAACATCAGTTGCAAGTTCAAATTTGCTTAAAGTTTCAATTTTGTGGTCATCTTCCAAAACAATAGACATATCCGCTTGCAAATCATTATACAATTTATATAAATTAAAAACAACATTTCTTAATAATGTTTTGTTTCCAATTTCAAGAACACTCACATAGTTTTGCCGAAATTCAACAGGGTTTTCTATACCAAAAAATCTTAGTTTCATCAATATACCACAAGCCTTTTATCTGAATTTTCAATTATACTTTTTGTTTCTCCAACAACAAATTCAATGCCAGCAAATTGTTTTTCAGTGACCAAAAGCAACTGAACCAATCCTTTTGGTGGTGCATTTTTCTTAATTCGTTCTTTAAGCAGTCCTGCCATTGTGCTGTTAAGCAAAATTTTTGTATAAACAGACTCTTGCATCATGGAAAATCCCTCTTTTATTAGCATTCGCCTAAACTGGTTGTAGTTTTGCAAATCTTTTTTTGAAAAAGTTGGCAAATCAAAAAACACAATTAATCTCATAAACCTATACCCCATACTCATATGCTTGATACTCCATAATTTTGTTATCATCAATCGCTCGTAACGCATTTATCACAAAAATGTTAATAGCATTGGTTACAATCATATTTTTATCGCAATAGTTGATTGTTTTGTTTAACAATTGCACCAAATCTTGCTTATAGGAGGAATCAAAAATTCTTTCACGATTTTCATAGACAAATTCATCAACAATTACCCGAAAAGGCTCCATAAGGTCACAGCCCAAATTAAAAAAGTTATATTCATTTTTATGTTTAACTCCCAATTGATTGGCATAGCCCAAACTGGATATTGCACGGTTAAATGCGGACAGAACAATCATGTATCCATAATCAAGTGCAGAATTTATGTCACACACCTTATCCCGAGAAAAATCTGTTCCAAACAATCCATTAAAATAAACTTTTGCCGAATGACCTTCACGATTTGTTTCGTCATCAAATTCCACATCGCCCAAATATTTCAAAAGCATTTGTGACCTTTCTTCAATTCCAAAATGTGCCAACAATTGTGCTTGATTAAAAATTTTGTTTAACACAATTTTTGTCCAAAGAGATTTTTTGCCCATTTCATCCCATTTAACTTGATTAAGAAACTTTTTTGAAGTGTTGTAATTTGCAAAATAAGAAACCATTTCGGCAGTTGGGTTGTGTCGCTCATCACAAATGATTAGTTTGATTTTGTTTGCCGAAAGTTGTGCCAATAAATATGCAGACATTTGCACCATTGTTGATTCAACAATTATGGTGTGGATTTCACTTAAATGCACCATGTTTGTGGTTTCTCCTTGAATTACCAAAAAATTGTCCTTGTAAGACAACTTTGATTTTTGAGTAATTAAAACTGTTCTAAAACTCA
>CAVEAP010000043.1:2227-7020 GCA_963613725.1 Mediterraneibacter torques | reverse complement strand
GTTCCAACAACTGCAAATGTGTTTTGCTTGCCTTCAAAGTTTTTTGGATTGTTTTGAGAGGCACAGCCACAAACAAGAATTTTGGCATTTGGAGCAAGTTTTACAATTTTTGAAATCATTTGTCTTGATTTTCGCTCAGCTTCATTTGTTACTGCACAAGTTGAAAGAACAACGACATCGGTGTCTGCTTCTGGTTTTTCGGAAATTTGATAACCTAGCCCCTCAAAAAGACTGGCAAGACTGTCCGCTTCATATTGGTTTACTTTGCAACCAAGAGTTAAAAATGCAATTTTTTTCATAATTTTTCCTTTTAACAAAATTCATCAAATTCATACAGCACCAAAGCAGACATAACTACACCAGCAGTTTCACCCCGCAAAATGTTTGTGCCAAGCGACAAGGTTTTTGCTCCGATGCTTTTTAGTGTTGTGATTTCATCTTCAGCAAAACCACCTTCACTTCCAATAATAATTGCTGTTTTTAAGTTTTTGTTCAAACTTTTCAAAACATCTTTTGCTGGTGTTTTGTCTTTTTCATAAGCCACAACAATTTGCTCAAAATTTTTTAAATCAATCAACAATTCGTTAAAAGTTTTTGTGTTTAAAACATTCATTGGAAGAACTCTTCCACTTTGCTTGCACGCCTCAAAAGAAATGCGATTTAATTTTTCAATCTTTTTTTGGTCTGGTTTCACCACCACAAATTTGCTTAGAAATGGGCAAAATTCCTTAACTCCAAGTTCAGTGCATTTTTGAACTAAAAAATCCATATGTTCATTTTTCATGAATGCTTGAAAAATTGTTAGGTTTGCCAAATTTTCTTCAATTTTTGTTTTACACACAATTTTGGCAATTGTTTGAGTCTTTTGAACATCGTCAATTACACAACCATATTCATAGACTTGTGAAGAAAATTTTAGTTCATCACCTTTTTTCATTCTTAAAACTTTTGCAATATGTTGATGCTGATTTCCATCAATCAAAATTGTGTTGTTTTTAATTTTTGTTTCATCAACAAAAAATCTTCGCGCCATTTAAAATTTCCTTTTTTATTGTTATATTATAGCAAAACAAAATGCAAAAAGCAAGTTAAAAACAATTTTTAAATTATTTTTGTTTTTTCCATTTTTGCCAAAATTTTTTGTTTGCTTTTTGATGCTTTTCATCAGATTCAGGCTTTGTTGATGCAAATGTTAACGCAAAAATATGCAATGCTCCAGCATTTTTCAAAACTTGTGCACACGCACCAAGCGTTGCACCTGTTGTGAGAACATCATCAATTAAAAGAATTGTTTTCCCTTTAACTTTTGATTTGTCAGTTACCACAAAACTTTGCTTGATGTTTTCTTGTCTTTCCGAAAAATTTAGTGATGCTTGATGTTGGGATTCCTTTGGCTTTATTAGTAAATTTTGTTCAATTTTTAAATCAACAAACTGCGCCATTCGGCTCAAAAGCATTTCGGTTTGATTGAATCCCCTTTCTTTAAGACGTTTTGGACTTATTGGAACAGGTATTGCAAAATCAACATTCCACCCCAAAGTTTTAAATTTTTCAGCCATCATATAACCCAAAGTTCTGTGAATGTAGGGCTTGTTTGAATACTTGAATCCTTTTACAAGTCTTGCACTCGCCTCGCCATATACACAAACTGAACGAGCAAGATCAAACTCTCGTTTTTTGCTTGAGCAATTTTGACAAATGTTTTGAGTTTTTAATTTAACTCCACAAACCTTGCAACATTTGTCATCAATAAAATCAAATTGTTTTGCACATTTGTCGCAAAATTCAAAATTTTGCTTTTGTTTTAAATCTCTCCCACACAAAAGGCACCTTATGTATGGAGGAAACAAAAGTTCATCAGTTTTTTTAAACAATTTTTTTAAAAAATTCTTTATTTTTTCAACATTCATCAAAAAGGTTCTCCAAAGTTTTTTGTTCGGCAAACAAAAAAGTTTTTAATGCACTGTAACGCTTTGCCGTGTAGTTGTTTCTTATCATAGCAGAAAGTTGATGCTTTTGCCCTACTAAAACAACCATTTGTTTTGCTCTGGTAATTGCAGTGTAAAGCAAATTTCTTGTTAAAATATGCGGTGCTCCGCCAGTTATGGGAATTATGGCAACATCAAATTCACTTCCTTGACTTTTGTGAATTGTTATGGCATAACTTAGTGAAAGTTGTGAAATTTCATGCCTTGGATAATCACAAATTCTACCATCTTCAAAAGTAACTTCCATGATGTTTGTTTTTAAATTTATTGCCGTCACTGTGCCAATGTCGCCATTAAAAACACCTTCGCCAATTTCTAGTTTTCCATTTTGACAACGCTTCCATGAGAGGTTGTAGTTGTTTGAAGTTTGCATAACCTTGTCATTAACACGAAAAATGGTTTGCCCAACAACAATTTCTGGACTGCTTGGGTTTGAGGGGTTTAGAATTGCTTGAATTTTTGAATTGAGATTGTCAACGCCACAAACACCCACTCGCATTGGAGCCAAAACCTGAATTTTTGTTGGCTCAACTCCCAAAAATTTAGGAAGTCTTTTGCACTGCATTTCAACAATTGTAGTTGCAATGTCTTGTTGCTCATTTTTTGAATCAAAAAAGAAATCTTTGCTTGAATTGTCCAAAATTGGCATTTCGCCCCTGTTTATGGCATGAGCATTTTTAATAATTAGACTCGCTTCTTCCTGTCTGTAAATTTGTGTTAAATTTACATAAGGAATTAAATCTGACTTTATGATGTCTTCCAAAACATTCCCCGCACCCACACTTGGGAGTTGATTTTTATCCCCAACAAACACAAGTTTTGCTCCTGCTCTTAATGCTCTTAAAAGGTTGAAAGCAAGAGTAGCATCAACCATAGACACTTCATCAACAATAATAGCATCAAAAGGAAATTTGTTTCCCTCGTTGTAAAAGAACACCGCTTCAAAGTCTCCCCCAACCTTCCCTGGTTCAACCATAAGCGCTCTGTGTATGGTTTTGGCTTCATAGTTGCAACTTTCACTCATTCTTTTTGCCGCCCGTCCTGTTGGTGCCAAAAGTGCCACATTTTTTCCCAAACGCCTAAGACAAGTTAATATGCACTTAATAATGGTTGTTTTACCAGTTCCTGGTCCACCTGTTATCACACAAACTCCTTCATTTATGGCAAGTTTTATGGCGTTTTTTTGGTCTTCATGAAAAGTCATGTGATTTGCTTTTTCAAAATTTTCAATTTCGGCTGAAAGATCCATGTGAAGTGTTGGTGCTTGTTTTTTGAGTAGTAAAAGTTTTTGAGCTAATTTTTTTTCAATAACATAAAACTTGGTAAGCATGAGACAGTCACGCTCTTCCAAATTAACTTGCTTTAAAATTCCATCAAGTTCCAAACCCGACACGATTTTGTGAAAACTTTCTGTCATTTCTGAAAAATCTAATTCCAAAAGTTTTTCAAGATTTTTCACAACCTCGTCTTGTGGAAGATAAGTGTTCCCATCATGGTCACTGCTTTCATTTAAAACATGAACAATGCCTGCTCTTATTCTAAATTCACTTTTAAAACTTATTCCAAGTTTTTGTGCAATCTGGTCTGCTGTTCTAAAACCTACGCCCGCAACATCTTCAACGAGTTTGTAAGGGTTTGATTTTAATATGTTTTGCGTTTTTTCTTCATAGGTTTCATAAATTTTAACTGCCATGTGCGTTGAAATCTCATAGGACTGCAAAAACATAACTGTGTCTTGCATTTTTTTTAGTTCAAAAATGGTTTTGCTAATCTCAACGGCTTTTGTTGGTGTTATGCCTTTGACTTCGGATAGTCGTTGAGGTGAAAATTCAATGATTTCAAGTGTTTTTGTTCCAAATTTTTCCACAATGTTGTGTGCTGTAATTGGCCCAATCCCCTTAATTAACCCACTTGCAAGATATTTTTTAATCCCTTCACTGCTAGTTGGTTCGGAAATGCTGAAAGTTGTTACTGAAAATTGCTCGCCCCACTTTGGGCTTGTTATCATTGAACCTTCGGCTTCAATTGTTTGCCCATCTTTAAGAGTTGGCATTTTCCCCACAAAAGTTACAAGTTCTCCATTGCAATCAATGTCCGCAACTGTATAACCATTTTGTGCATTTTGGAACACAATGCTCTCAACAATTCCTTTTAATATCATTTTTTACCTCTCATTGAAGTTGCATTTCAACAACTTCCCAAATTTTGTCAATATTTTGCTTTTTTTCGCTGCTTACATAAATAATATTGTCTGCCCCAATTCCCAAAGTGCTTGCAATAAGGGGTTTGTTTTTTTGAAGCTCCGCTTTGCTTAATTTGTCCGTTTTTGTTGCGACCACCTTAAAAGGAATTTGAAAAGCATAAAGATAATTTAGCATTTGCAAATCTTTTTCGGTTGGTTTGTGTCTGGAATCTACCAAAACAAAAACCATTTTTAAATTTTGGCTGTTTTCAAGATAAGTGCCAATAAGTTTTTGCCAATTTGCTTGCTCGCTTTTACTTGCTTTCGCAAAGCCATACCCTGGGAGATCTACAAACAAGAAACTTTTGTTAATTTCAAACAAGTTAATCAATCTTGTTCTCCCTGGTGTTGAACTTGTTTTTGCCAAATTTTTACGATTGCACAAAGCATTTAAAAGGCTTGATTTGCCAACATTACTTCTTCCAACAAACGCAAATTGGGGCAAGGTTAATTGCTCCAATTTGTCTGATTTTGCCATACTAGTTAAAAATTCTGCTTGTTTTACTATCATTTTAATTTTCCAATGCTAAATTTATTACTTCTTTTATGTTAGACACAAGATG
>CAVEAP010000043.1:0-2217 GCA_963613725.1 Mediterraneibacter torques | reverse complement strand
CAAGATGAATGTCCAAAACATCTTTAACTTCTGGAGGGAGTTCTTTTAAATCTTTTTCATTGTCCACAGGAAGCACCACGGTCTTAACTCCAACTCTGGTTGCTGCTATAAGTTTGTCCCGCACTCCGCCAATTGGAAGAACTCTTCCAGCAAGCGACACTTCACCTGTCATTGCAAGATGTGGTTTCACTCTTTTCCCTGTAAATGAGGACACAATGGCTGTTGTCATTGCAATCCCCGCACTTGGTCCCTCAACTCCCCCTGGAACTTGTGGAATGTGAATGTGAAGTTCTTTTTTCTCAAACGCTTTTTGATCAATCCCAAATTCAAGTGCCATACGCTTACAAAGGGAAAATGCTGCTTTTGCACTTTCTTGCATCATTGTTCCAAATTTCCCAGTAAGAGTAATTTTTTCATCCCCCGGAATGACTGTTGACTCAATAAGAATGGTGTGACCAACACCAATTGAGGTCACCGAAAGCCCTACAACTTCGCCAACATTTCCTCCCGCAAACATATCTGGTTCATGAATCTCTGGTTTGTTCAAAAATTCTGAAATGTTTGTGATGTTAAGTTCTTTTCTGTTGCCAATTCCCGCCTCAAAAGTGGCATATACCCTGCAAATGCTTCCAATTTGGCGTTCCAAACTTCTAACTCCAGCTTCATAAGTAAAATCGTTTATAATTTTCTTTAGAATTTCTTCAGAAAAAGGCACTGTCCCTGCTTTTAAGCCACAACGCTTTTCTTCTTTTTCTATTAAATAATTTTGTGCAATATGAATTTTTTCAATTTCAGTGTAACTGCGAAGTTCAATTATTTCCATTCTATCCAAAAGCGGAATTGGAATTGTGTCTAAAGTGTTTGCTGTAAGAATAAACAAAACTTGTGAAAGGTCATAAGGAATTTCAAGATAATTGTCTTTAAAATTGTTGTTTTGTTCTGGATCCAAAACTTCCAAAAGAGCACTTGATGGATCACCTTTTATGTTTGATGTTAGTTTATCAACTTCATCAAGCAAAAAAACTGGGTTAATTGTTTTTGCTTGTTTCATTCCAGACAAAATACATCCACACATTGCTCCCACATATGTTCTGCGATGCCCTCGAATAACAGCTTCATCATTCACTCCACCAAGTGATTGTTGAACAAATTCTCTGCCCATTGCTCTTGCAATTGATTTTGCAATTGAAGTTTTTCCCACTCCCGGAGGACCAACTAAACAAATAATTTGAGCCCCAACCTTTTCAGTAAGTTTTATGACTGCAAGTGATTGAATAATTCGTTCTTTAACCTTTTCTAAAGCATAATGGTCTTCATCTAAAACTTGTTGTGCTTTTTTGAGGTCAAGATTATCTTCAGTTTTTTCACTCCAAGGAAGATCCAAAATTGTGTCCAAATAATTTCTTATGTAACTTGCTTCTGGTGAACCAAAAGGTTGTTTTGCCAATTTGTCAATTTCTTTTAAAACAAGTTGTTCACTAGATTTTTTAAGTTTTAATGCTTTGATTTTGTTGCGATATGTTTCACACTCATCTTCATCACCATAAAGTTCTTTGTTAATAACTTTTAATTGTTCACGCAAGAACATTTCTTTTTGCGATTTGTTTAGATTAGCATTGACTTTTTGATCAATTTCTTTGCGAACAACAATTTTTGTTGCGTGTTTATCCAAATAACATCTTGCAATTTCAAGGCGTTTTTCGACATCTGATTCTGCCAAAACTTTTTGTTGTTCGGCAAGATTTTGAGACAAAATGTGTGAAAAAATATCAGCAAATTGTGAAGTGGTAAGATTTTGATTTAAAAATCTGTTTTCAAGTTCTGGAGAAAAATAATTGTAAAAAATTGGATTTTGCGTGTAAATTGCCTTAAGTTCGTTGGCAAGTTGGTTTGCTCTTTGCGAATTTTGGTTTGTTTCTTCCACTTCTTGAGTAATTACTAAAAGTGGTGAAGTGCTTAACACATCACAAATTTTTGCCCGCTTGTCTCCACCCAAACTAATTTTCAAAACACCTTTTTGATTTGAACAACGAATAATTGTTGCAATGCAACCATATTCAAACAAATTTTCTTTTGAAAGAGGATTTTTTCCTTCTGGGTTTTTGCTTGTAACACAAACAATTTGCTCATGTTTTTCAAACAAATTTAAAAGCGTTGATTCTTCCTCTTTGTTTACTATATCACAATAAACTTCAATTCCCGGGAACACTGTTAGAT
>CAVEAP010000042.1:2996-7294 GCA_963613725.1 Mediterraneibacter torques | reverse complement strand
CTTTTTGCTCAAGCAAAACTTTTGGCATGGCAACAAATCAAGGGAAATGAAGAAATTTTGGAAGAAAAAACCGAAACAAATTTTGTGTCTGACATTTGGTTTGTTTCACACTACATTAAAATAAAGGAAAAAATAAGTTGAGATTTAATTTGATTTTTGAAAACAAAACCGATTTTAATTCACCGTCAAAAAAGATTTTTGAAAAAATTGGAAAACAAGTTTTAAAAATTTTTGGACAAAAAAAAGCACAACTAAGTGTTTCGCTTTTTTTGGTTGATGAAAATGAAATTCAAAGCATCAACAAAGAGTGCCGAGGCATTGACAAGCCCACCGATGTGATTTCGTTTAGGTTGGTGGAAAATCCAAAAAATTTGCCACTTACGAAAAAAAGTTTTCCGCTAGAGTTTGACCTTGCCACCAAAACAATTTATTTTGGCGAAATTTTTGTTTGCACTAGTGTTGCATTTTTGCAAGCAAAAGATTATATGCACAGCCAAACTCGTGAAATTTTTGAACTTTTTGTTCATGGAATGCTTCATCTTTTGGGGTGTGACCACCATGAAGAAGAGGAAACAAAAATCATGAAAGATTTTGAGGAACAAATGATTTGGTTTTTGAACCAAAAAAACTTTGAAAAAGATTTTGACAGTGACACGCACGATTGCGAGATTTCGGCAAAATATAGCTGTGAAAAATTGCAAACAGAAAACGATGAAAAAAACTAAAAAAACAAGGAGAGAAAAAATGAGTTTTAAATCAGGATTTGTGGCTGTTGTTGGTCAGCCAAATGTTGGAAAATCAACCTTAATCAACAACCTTATTGGCAAAAAGGTTTCAATTGTTTCGCCAAAACCTCAAACCACCCGAAACAAAATTTTGGGGGTTTGGAACTCCACAGACGCTCAAGTTGTTTTTGTGGACACTCCGGGAATTCACAAAAGCAAAACTGCACTTGATGACTACATGGCAAAAAGCATTGAAAGTGCCACCGACGGCATTGACCTTTTGCTGTATGTTGTTGATGGCTCAAAACCTTTTAAGGCAAACGACCTTAAAATGCTTGAGGACTATACCAAAAATGACTATCCAGTTTTTGCGGTGGTGAACAAAATTGACCTTAACAGTTATGAAAGTCTTATGCCAGAACTTGCAAAACTTAACAACATCAAAAATCTTGATGAAGTTTTTTGCATATCCGCACTTGCTCACAAAAATCTTGAACCCCTGAAAGAACACATTTTAACAAAAATGACCGACAATGTGAAATATTTTGAGGACGACCAACTTTCCGACAAAACTTTTGGTTTTATGGTTGCCGAAGCAATTCGTGAAAAAATTTTGTGGATGCTTGATGACGAAGTTCCTCATGGCGTTGGCGTTGTGGTTGATGAAATGCGTGACTATGAAAAGTTTGAACAAATTTCAGCCACAATTTATTGTGAAAAAGAAAGCCACAAAAACATCATTATTGGCAAGCAGGGAAACATGATAAAAGAAATTGGAAAATCTTCAAGAATTGCCATTGAAAAAATGCTTCAAAAACAGGTTAATCTTTCGCTTTGGGTAAAGGTCAAACCTGATTGGCGAAACAAAGAAGGCACTTTGGGCAGTCTGGGCTATGCCACTGAAGAAATTTGATTTTGCAAAAAAAATGTTAAAAAAACCTTAAAAAATGTGATTTTTTGTGAAAAAACAAGTGTTTTTTAAAGTTTGTTACATAAAACATATGTTTTTGCATAGGCTAAAAGAGAGGTAAAATTTATGGAAAACAAAAATGAACTTGACTTTTTTTGGAAAAAATTTCTAAAAACAGGAGCAATTGAAATTTATCTTGCCTACAAAGAATGTGAAAGAAAAATGAAAGAAGTAAAACATGGAAAATCTAACAATAACAAAAGCAATAGTCCTAAGAGCAACGCTCTTTCAAGATAGCGACAAAATTTTAACACTTTTTTCGGTTGACCTTGGAAAAATTTCTGCCAAACTAAAAGGCTCAACAAAGCAAAATGCAAAACTGAAATTTGCAGGTCAGCCATTTTGCTTTGCTGAATTTTCACTGATTAGGCGGGGCGAAAATTTTGTGGTGACCACCGCAAGCGAAATTGAAAGTTTTTTTGACCTTTCAAAAGATTTTGAAAAATTAAGTTTTGGAATGGCTGTTTTGGAAATTGCCGACAAAACTCTTGCCGAAAACGAACCGTCCCCACAAATGTTTGTTGATGTTTTACAAACGCTGAAACTTGTAAATTCAAATGTTTCGCCAAAACTTTGTTTGAGCAAATTTTTTTTGGAGGTTTTTCGGCAAAGTGGCTATGCCCTTGCTTTTGACCGTTGCAAAGTTTGTGGGCAATCACTTTTTCACAACTACTTTTTGAACATCGAAACGGGGGCGTTTGTGTGTGACCTTTGCAAAACAGATGAGTGCATGAAAGTTGATTTTCCAACTTTTGCGACACTAAGGCTTTTGAGTAAAACGAGTTTTGACAAACTTCAAACGCTAAAAACCCACAGCCACATTTTGGGTAATATGTTGGTGGTGTTAAATGCCAACTTCACAGGAAAGTTTGGTGTTGTTCTAAAAACCCTTAAAAACATATGAAAACATGGGGAAATCCCGTGTTTTTTTGTTTTTTTAAAATTTTTTTGCAAAAAAAAAGTAATTTAACACAGTTTTGGCAAACAATAAAATTATTAGCACAAAACAAACAAAAGAAGGGAAAAAAGTGGCAAATTTTTCACTTGAATGGAAAGAGGAACTGAAAAGTCGCAACGACATTGTTTCAACAATCTCACATTACATAACTTTGAAGAAAAAAGGCAAAAACTACTGGGGTGTTTGCCCTTTTCACTATGAAAAAACACCAAGTTTTTCGGTTGATGGGGTTCAGCAATACTACAAATGTTTTGGTTGTGGCGAAGCGGGTGATGTGATTCAGTTTGTGCAGAAATATGAAAACATAGGTTTTTTGGAGGCGGTTGAAATTTTGGCAAAAAATGCTGGAATGGAAATGCCAAAAATTGAAAAATCACCAGACTATGAAAAAAAGAAGCAAGAAAAAGAAAAAATTTTGCAAGCACTGCGTGAGTCGGCAAGGTTTTATCATCAAGTTTTAAATTCTCCAAAAGGAAAAGTTTGCAGGGACTACCTTGAAAAGCGTGGAGTAAGTCATCAAAGCATCACAAATTTTGGAATGGGTTATTCTCCTGATTTTAACTCCCTAATAACGCACCTTCAAAGCAAAGGTTTTGACCTTGACATTCTTAAAAAAGCGGGGCTTGTTGATGTTAGCGAAAAGGGACACCCTTTTGACGCCTATGCTCAGCGGTTGGTTTTTCCACTTATCAACACTTTTGGTGATGTGATTGGTTTTTCGGGAAGAATTTTGGTGGCAAGTGATTTTGCAAAATACAAAAACACCGCACAAACAGTGGTTTTTGACAAAAGCAAAGTTATTTTTGCCATTAACTTGGTGTCCAAACTTCGCAAAGAACTGCATTCCGATGTTCCACGAATTATTTTGGTGGAGGGGCAACTTGATGTTGTAAGCATGCACCAAGCGGGCTTTAACAACACCGTTGCTTGTTTGGGGACGGCAATCACACCAATGCACGCAAAAGAACTTAAAAAATTAACCGACAACATTATTATTTTGCTTGATGGCGACTCGGCGGGGCAAAAAGCAACCTTGCGAAGCATTGACATTTTAAAACCAAGTGGACTTTCCATTAAAATTGCCACACTTCCAGAGGGCATGGACCCAGATGAATTTTTGAAATCGCACAGCAAGGAAGACATGCAGGAACTTTTGGACAACGCCACCGAAGCAATGGATTTTCAACTTAAAACACTTGCAAAAAAGTTTGATTTGAAATCAAACGAGCAAAAATCAAGGTTCATAAAAGAAGCCCTTGCTCTTATCAAAACCCTTGAAACCGATGCCGAAAAGAACATCTATTTGGAATTTGTCCGAAAACTTACCAATGTTCCAGTGGACATTTTAAGGCAAGACCTTTTGAACATAAAAGTTGTTCAACCCGAAGTTAAAGATGAAATTACTGCAAAAAACCTTTTTTCAGAGCAGGAACAAGATGCTTTTATGAAAGCCGACAAGTTTTTGCTGGCAAGTTTGTTGTATCGCAAACCTTGGGCAAATTTGGGAGATTGTCTTAATGTTAGTTTTCTTAACCCAGATGCAACCACGCTTTTTGACTATGTTCACACACCAAATTTTGTGGTTGGCGGAATTTTTGACCGAATTGATGTTCAGGCAAGTCCGTTTTTGCAAAGCGTTGTGAAC
>CAVEAP010000042.1:0-2986 GCA_963613725.1 Mediterraneibacter torques | reverse complement strand
GCGTGGACTTTTGATTGAAAAAGATTCTCTTGAAAAGTCTTTTTCAAGCCTTACCAGCGAGGAACGCAAACAAGTTGCAAACAAACTTTTTGAAATAGATTTGAAACTTGCAAAATTAAAAAACAAAAACAACTAATTAGGAGAAAAAATGGAATTTGAAGAAGAAATAAAAAAACTGAAAGATGTAGCATCTAAAAAAGGATATATTACCGAAGAAGATGTTTTTATGCAACTTGTTAAATATGAAGCCACACCAGAACAAACAACAAGTGTTGTTGAAACACTTAAAAAAGCGGGCATAGACATTAGAAAGGAAGACCGTGAAGAAGAAATCATGCTTGAAACAATGATGAATCAGGCAAACATCAATGACCCAATAAAAATGTATTTTAAAGAAATTGGCAAAGTGCCACTTTTGTCACATGAAGAAGAAATGGAACTTGGCAAACGCATTATGGAAGGTGATGAGGAAGCAAAGAAAAAACTTGTTGAAGCAAACCTTAAACTTGTTGTAAGCATTGCAAAGCGTTGGGTGAACAACACAAACATGAGTTTCAGTGACCTTATTCAAGAGGGCAACATGGGGCTTATTAAGGCAGTTGACCGCTATGACTATCGCCTTGGATTTCACTTTTCCACCTATGGAACTTGTTGGATAAGACAAGCAATTTCTCGTGCCATTGCCGACCAAGCCCGCACCATCAGACTTCCTGTTCACATGGTTGAAACCATCAACAAACTAAGTCGTGTTACAAAACAATTGTGGCAAGACCTTGGCAGAGAACCTTCTGATGCCGAAATTGCTGAAAAAATGGGGATTAGCGAAGAAAAAGTTTGTGAAATAAAAGAAATTGCCCAAGAGCCAACCAGTTTGGAGGGGCCAGCTGGCGAGGAGGGTGACAGCCAAGTTGGTGATTTTGTTCCAGACGACAACGCCAAAAACCCCTCTGACCTTGTTACTCAAAACATTTTGAAAGAGGAACTTTTGGCAGTTATTGAAACACTTACGCCAAGAGAACAAAAAGTTATTCGCCTAAGATATGGGCTTGATGATTCGCATCCTCGCACACTTGAAGAAGTGGGCAGAGAATTTAATGTAACTCGTGAACGCATAAGACAAATTGAAGCAAAAGCATTAAGAAAATTAAGAAACCCAAACCGTAGCAAAAAACTTAAGGACTTTTATGATGACTAACCTAACTTTACGCCAACAAACTTTGGTGGACCTTGCAAAAAAAAGCAAGGTTACCATTGATGTTGGTTGTGACCATGGCTATGTTGGAGTTTCGCTTTTGGAAAACGGTAAAACAAAATTTTTGATTGCCTCGGACATAAGCGAAAAATGTGCTAAAAAAACCGCAAAACTTTTGAAAGAAAAAAATCTTTCAAATCGTGCCACCACAAAAGTTTGTGATGGAATTGTTTTGGAAGATTGTGAAAGCCTTGACCAAGCAATTATTGCAGGCATGGGCGGAAAAGAAATTGTGCATATTCTTGAAAACTTTAAGCCCAAAGCCCAAACACATTTTGTTTTGCAACCCATGAAAGAACTGGTGCTTCTTCGCAAGTTTTTGAGTGAAAATGGCTTTAAAATTTTAAAAGATTTTGTAATTCAAGAAAGAGGCAAGTTTTATCACATGATAACAGCAAAACTTGGAAGCCAAAAACTAAGCGCCTCAAAACAAAGGTGGGGAGCAAAACCAGATTGTGGTCAAGATTATTTGTGTTGGCTAAATCAAAAACAGCAAAAAATTGAAAATATTTTGAAAAATATGCCAAAAAACAACCCAAAACAAGAACATTTTTTAAGATGTTTGAAAGAAATAAATTTAATCAAAGCAAAAAGGAGCAAATTATGGTATTAGATGAAATTTTAAAATATCAAAAAAAAGATGGAGAACTTTTGAAAATTGAAAAAACAATTTCAGGAAGCAAATCCAAACAAGTTGTAAATCAAATGGTGGAGATTGTGAAAAATGCTCAACAAAAACTTAAAACCATTGAAAAAGAATCTGAAAAACTTTTGACCGAATTTAATGAGTTAAATGCACTTGTAAATGAGCAGAACGAAGAACTGGACAAACTTTTAAAGCAAAAACTTGAAACAAAAACTGAAAATGAACTTAAAGACATTGAAAAGAAAATTAAAGACATAACAACAAACATTTTGCTTGTTCAAAAAAAGACCAAAAAGATTTCACAAGACATTGATTTTGCCATAAAAGATTTTGAACAAACACGCAACGAGGGTTCGGTTGCAAAACAAAAGCACCAAAAAGCAATGCTTGCTTACAGCCAACTAAACAATGAAAGCAAAGAAAAAATTGAAAAATTGCAAAAAGAACTTGATGCCCTTGAAAAGAAAGTTGACCCAAAACTTCTAAAAAAATACAAAACCATGCGTGAGGACAAAAAATTTCCAGTTTTTGTGCCACTTTTAAACAACTCTTGTGGTGGTTGCGCAATGGAACTTGCCATGTCCAAAAAACATGTTTTGGAAGAAAAAGGCGTTTTAGAATGTGAAAACTGCCACCGTATCATATACACACAAGACTAAAAATTTCAAACACTAAAAAAACACATTAAGTGATTTTCTTAATGTGTTTTTTGTTTGCAAATTTTATCTGGCTATGGAACAAAATTTTTGTAAAATTTGATTTTTTAATGTTTTTAAGCAATTTTTTGGGTTGTTTTTTGCAAAATCAAGTTTTTTTGTTAAAGACCAAATTCATCATCTAAATTTTTTGAGGGTGTTGTTTTTTTGTTATCTTGTTTTTTCTTTGGAGCGTCAACTGTTTGTTTGTTCAAATTTGAGAGTTCTTCGTTTTGAGCTTCAAAAGTGTTTTCTATGGTAATGTCATCTGCCAAATCTTGTTGTTCTAAATTAAAAATATCTTCTCCGGTGTTTTCAACATCAGCATTTTCTGTTAAGGTGTCTTGTTCTAGGTTAAAAATATCTTCTCCTGTGCTTTCAACACAAGTGTCT
>CAVEAP010000041.1:2935-7453 GCA_963613725.1 Mediterraneibacter torques | reverse complement strand
TTGTTTGGTATTTTTTTGTATTTTAGGCAATGTGTAACTCCAATTTTAGTTTCTACAAGTGAAGCAGAGGTCAAATCAATGACTTCACGAGCAGTTAACAATGCCATACAAAGTGTTATTACGGACAACAATGTTTATGATGATTTGATTGAAATCACCATTGATGAACAAGGCAATATTGTTTTTATTCAAGTAAAAAGCATTATGGTAAACAAATTGTCAAAGGAAATCAGCAAAACAGCAGGACAAAATTTGGATTTAATTACAACACAAGGAATATCCATTCCACTTGGAACACTTTCAGGCATTGGAATTTTTGTGGGGATGGGTCCTGATGTGAATTTTAGAATTATGGCAATCAGCACACTTTATTCAAAATTTCACAGTGAATTTACAAGTGCTGGCATAAATCAAACAAATCATCGAATCTATTTGAACATTGAAACACAAGTGCAACTTATCATGCCCACAGCCACAAAAAATTTAACTGTTAACAGCAGTGTGCTGATTTGTGAAGCAATTTTAGTAGGCAAAGTTCCAAACACTTACTTAAACTCAAACAGTCTTGATGAAATGATGAACCTAATTCCAGATTAACAACATTTTTTAATTAATTAATCAAAAACAGTTGACATTTGAGGTAATGTCTATTATAATGATTGTATCACTAAAAAATAAATGCTATGATGAAAGACTAGTAACTTTAAACCTTGTGGTTACAGAGAGGGAAATTTGCTGAGAATTCCTGCCACAAATTAAAGAGAATTCACTTTCTAGCACTCTTCTGAACATGTTTAGTAGGAAGAGCGGTGGCAACGAAACAGCCAAAAAAGAGTGCTTTTTGTTTTGCAAAAAGAATTTAGGTGGTACCACGGAGCAAACTTCGTCCTAATTTTAGGGCGGAGTTTATTTTTTTAAGGAGAACAAAATGGAAAACGAAACAACACAACTTTTGAATGAAGCAATGAAAGAAGTTGAAAACGCAAAAACGAAACAAGAACTGTTTAATGTAAATTCAAATTATCTTGGAAAAAACGGAAAATTTAGCGGTTTAATGAAAAAATTAAAAGAAGTTTTGCCAGAAGAAAGAGCAAAAATGGGTGCAATTTTAAATAGTGCAAGAGAAAAGATTGACAATGCAATTAGAAATTTCATTAAAAAGTTTGAAACACAAGAACTTGAAAACAAATTGAAAAACGAAAAGGTTGACATTACAATTCCAGTAAAGCCTTATCCATTAGGAGCAAAACACCCAATCACTGAAACACAAGAACTTTTGATGGATTTTTTTGTAAAAAAAGGTTTTACGGTAAAAGCGGGAACTGACATTGAAACAGACTATTATTGTTTTGAAGCATTGAATGTTCCAAAAAATCACCCAGCACGAGATGCCCAAGACACTTTTTATGTCAATGATGAAATTGTTTTAAGAACACACACTTCAGCAACACAAATTCACACAATGGAAACTTGTAAGCCACCAATAAAAATGGTGTCAACGGGTGCTGCCTATCGTGTTGATGAAATAGATGGCAGGCATTCTCCGTTTTTTCATCAACTTGAAATTCTTGTTGTAGACAAAAATGTTAGCATGGCAGATATGAAAGGTTTGCTTGAAGATATTGCCAAGTTTTTGTTTGGTGAAAAAACAAAGATTAGATTAAGACCTTCATATTTTCCATTTACCGAACCAAGTGCTGAAGCGGATGCAACTTGTCCAAAATGCGGGGGAAAAGGGAAAGATTGCTCACTTTGTCAAAAAACTGGTTGGATTGAAATTTTGGGGTGTGGAATGGTTAATCCAAAAATTTTAAAAAATCATGACATTGATCCAAACATTTATGGCGGATTTGCTGTGGGAATTGGTTTGGAGCGTCTTGCAATGCTTAGATATGGCATTAATGATATGCGAGAACTTTTTGAAAATGATGTAAACTTTTTAAAACAATTTAAGTAGGAGAAAATTATGATAATAACACTAAAATGGTTAAAAGATTTTGTTGACCTTGAAGGGCTTTCAGCTCAGCAAATTGCTGATGCTTTTACTTTTTGTGGATTTGAAATGGAAACCTTTAAAGATTTGTCTGAAAAACTTCAACATGTTGTGGTTGGGCAGATACAAAAAATTGAAAAGCACCCAAATGCCGACAAACTTGTTGTTTGTCAAATTTTTGATGGACAAACAACACATCAAATTATAACACACGCAACAAACATGAAAGAGGGTGATTTTGTCCCTGTGGCACTAGATGGTGCAGACCTTGCCAATGGAGTTAAAATAAAACCAACAAACATGAGGGGGGTTGACTCTTGTGGCATGATGTGTGCTGGAGAAGAATTGGGAATTGACAACTCTGTTTATCCTGGAGCTGAAACCGATGGAATTATGATTTTTGATTTAAAAGATTGTCATATTGGACAGTCTGTGGCTGAAGTTTTTGGAATGGATGATGTTGTTTTTGATGTTAATGTTTTGGCAAATCGTCCTGACTGTCAAAGTGTCTGGGGACTTGCAAAAGAACTTGCTTGCGCTCTTAAAAAACCTTGCAAAAATTTAAATCTTGATTTTGTTTGTCAAAATGACAACAGTTTGCCCCTAAACATTGAAGTTCAAACCGAAAATTGTCCTTATTATTCTGTGCAAGCCATAAAAAACATCAAACTTCAACCATCTCCAAAATGGATGCAAGACAGATTGAGGTCAGTCGGAATTAGAGCAATAAACAATGTTGTAGACATAACAAATTATGTGCTTTGGGAAGTTGGTCAACCACTTCACGCCTTTGATTATGAAAAAATTGATGGACAAACAATCGTTGTAAGACAAGCTTATGAAAAAGAAAAAATTGTTCTTTTACATGATGAAGAGTTTGAATTAAATGGAAAAAATATGGTTATTGCAAACAAAAACAGACCTATGGCACTTGCAGGAGTTATGGGAGGAAAAGATTGTTCAATTAACCCAAACACAACAAACATTGTTCTTGAAAGTGCAACATTCAAAAAGGAAAACATCAGAAAAACATCTCGAAATTTTGGAATTAGAACTGATTCAAGTGGAAGATATGAAAGAGGCGTTGAGGAAGTAAATTGTGATTTGGGGCTTAAAAGAGCATTAAATTTGATTTGTGAACTTGGAGTTGGACAAATTGTTTGTCAAAAACATGAAAACAAAAAACCAAATCTTGAGGACCGCACCCTAGATGTTGATTATTCTCGTGTTTTAAGTTGGCTTGGGGTTGACATTCCAATTGAAGATGCCATTGATATTTTGGGCAAATTAAACATAAAAGCAACAAACCATAACAACATTTTAACTTGTAAAATTCCACCAATTCGCAGTGATATTGAAAATTTTTCAGATATTGCTGAAGAAATTATTAGATTTTGGGGTTTTGACACCATGCCATTAAAGGTTTGTGAAAACACTAAAGCAATTTCTGGCGGATATGAAAAGTCGGTGGCATATAATATGTTTGTAAGAAACGCTATGATTGGAACAGGTGCTTTTGAAGTAAACACTTATTCTTTTATATCTCCAGAGGAACTAAACAATTTGTTACTGACAGAAGATAGCAATCTTTTTACCAAACAAATTAAAATCAAAAATCCACTTGGTGTGGAAATGTCTGTTATGCGAACACAAATGCTTTCTTCCATGTTAAAAGTGTTAAGTTACAACGAGGCACACAAAAATGTTGATTTTTCACTTTTTGAAATTGGAAAAATTTTCTTTAACATAGATGAAAATACCATTCCACAAGAAAGAGAAGTTTTGGCATTTGTAACAAATTGTAAAAATGCAGATTTCTTTTATGTAAAAAGCATTGTTATGATGCTGTCAGAAAAACTTGGTTTGAGTTTTGGTTTTGAAGTAGACAAAAACAAAGTTAATCCAATTTCTTCAGCATTTCATCCAAATATTAGTGGAAATATTACATGGGCAAACAAAACAGTTGGTGTTATTGGAAAAATTCATCCTCAAGTATGCAAAAATTTTGATGTTTCTCAAGATGTTTATTATTTTGAACTCGATTTAAGTAATTTTCCAAACAAAAAGGTAAAAAAAGTAACACAACCGGCAAAATATCCGTCATCAACTCGTGACCTTGCTTTCATTGTTAATCAAGATGTTAGTGTTGGCGACATCATGGCAGAAGCAAAAAAATCAGCAGGAAATCTTTGTGAAAACATTGAATTTTTTGATGTATATCAAGGTTCTCAAGTTGAAAATGGTAAAAAAAGTGTGGCATTAAGGCTTGTATTTAGGAAAAAAGATGGAACACTTACACAAGAAGAAGTGAATGTGCAAGTTGAAAAAGTTTTAAAATATATGCAAGAAAAACTTGATGCAAAGTTGAGGGAACAATGATTTATTTTGATAATGCAAGCACAACAAAAATTTTTGATGAAGTGGCTGATTTTATGTGTAAATACAGCAAAGAGCAATTTTTTAACCCATCGGGATTATATGCTCCCGCTCTTTGCGTTACAAAACAAATAAATGAAGCACGAGAG
>CAVEAP010000041.1:0-2925 GCA_963613725.1 Mediterraneibacter torques | reverse complement strand
GCTCTTAGATGTTTTATGCAAAAAAACAAAAAAATGCTTGTAAGTCAAGGTGAGCATTCTTGTGTTTTTGAAACTGCCATGCACTTAAAACAACAAGGCGTTTGGGTTGATTTTGTAAAATTAAACAGCAATGGAACATTGGATTTAGATGATTTAAAAAGTAAATTAGATGACAGTGTTGGTTTTGTGTCTTGCATTCATGTAAGCAACGAAACAGGGGCAATTAATGACATAAAAAAAATTGGGCAAATCCTAAAACAACATTCACCGCAAGCAATTTTTCATTGTGATGGTGTTCAAGCGTTTTGCAAAATTCCAGTCAACCTTTTTGACTTTGGTGTTGATCTTTACACAATAAGCAGTCACAAAATTCATGGTCCACGAGGAGTTGGGGCATTGGTTTTTAACAAAAATTTACATCCAAAGCCATTAATTTTTGGTGGAGGGCAAGAATATGGCTTAAGGTCAGGAACTGAAAATTCATCTGCAATTTTAGGATTTGTTATGTCAGCTCAAATAATGCAAAAAAATCTTGAGCAAAACATGGAAAAAATTTTGAACCTCAAAAATCTTTTAATTCAAAATGTTCAGGAGTTAAATCCAAACATCAACGCAACAGCAAACAGCAGTCCAAACATTTTAAGTTTGGGTTTTGATGGGGTTAAAGGTGAAATTTTGGTTCACATGTTAGAGCAAAAGCAAATTTATGTTAGCACAGGTTCTTCTTGTAATTCTAAACACACGGGAAACAGAGTCTTGGTTGCCATGGGAAAAACAAAACAACAAGAGGCTGGAAACATCAGAATTAGTTTTTGTGAATTTAACACAACCGATGAGGTTTTGACATTTGCTAAAGTTCTTAAAGATTGCATAAACAAAATTAGAGGTTTAGATATATGGAAAAAGTGATTTTATTAAGATTTGGGGAAATTTTTCTTAAAGGAGACAATCGTGGCTTTTTTGAGAACATGCTTTTTTGCAATGTTCAAAAGGCAACAAAAGAATTTAACTGCAAGTTAAAAAAGGTTGCGGGAAGATATGTTGTTGAAAATTACAATCCTGAAGATGAAATGATTTTGGTGCAAAAACTTGTGAAAGTGTTTGGACTTTATTCTTTAAGTGTGGCTGAAAAAATTGAAACAGATGCCGATGAAATTATGAAATTGTGCGCAAAACAAAAACTTGATGCAAAAACTTTTAAAGTTGAAGTGAGAAGGGCGGACAAACGGTTTCCTATTAAATCAACAGATTTTGCTGGTATTTGTGGTGAGCAAATTTTAAATTCAAATCCACAAATTCGTGTTGATGTACACCATCCAGAAGTTGTTGTGAATGTGGACATTCGAGAAGATGGAATAACATATATTTCTTCAAAAACAATTTTATGTGCAGGAGGAATGCCTGTTGGAACAAGTGGGAAAGGACTGCTTCTTTTAAGTGGTGGAATTGACAGCCCTGTTGCTGGCTATTTTATAGGGAAACGAGGCATGAGTGTTGAGGGGCTTCATTTCCACAGTTTTCCTTACACAAGTGAGCAAGCGAAAGACAAAGTTGTAAGACTTGCAAAGCAAATGCAAAACTATTTGCCAAACATAAAACTTCATGTTTTGTCTTTTACAAAGGTTCAAGAAGAAATCAATCGTAATTGTGACCGAGATTACATGATTATTTTGATGCGAAGAATTATGATGAGAGTTGCCGAAAAATTATGTCAAAAAACAAAAGCGGGAGCAATTTTAACGGGGGAAAGTTTGGGGCAAGTTGCAAGTCAAACTCTTGAAAGCATAACGGCAACAAATGCTGTTGTTTCACTTCCTGTTTTCAGACCTCTTATTGGTTTTGATAAACTTGAAACTATTGAAATAGCCAAAAAAATTGGAACTTATGACATTTCTATTGAACCATATGAAGATTGTTGCACTGTGTTTTTACCAAAAAGACCTGTCACAAAACCCAAATTAAATGATGTTTTAGAGCAAGAAGCAAAACTTGACATAGACAAACTTGTTGATGATTGCCTTGCTACTGAAGAAATAATCAATCTTTAAAAAACCAATGTTTTACAACTTTTTGAAAAGAGGAAAGTTCCTCTTTTTTTGTTTCATCAATTTTTTTTGTTTCAAGTTTTTGTTTCGGCTTAAATTTTGTGCAAACAAAATCAGAAAAAGTAAATCTTTGTGGGGTGTTTGGGCTTGCTTGTAAAAGTTTGTGTGATGTGTTAAACTCAGTTAAATCAAAATTAATTTTTTCCACTCCATTTGGTGGGCTGAACCAAGAACAATTGTTTTGAGGTAAAATTTCAAAAATATCTTTGCAAAGACTTGAGCAAATTGTCCCTCCATTTTGCGTTTTTAAAAGGTTGTTTTTTGAATTTTTTGTGGTGTTTCCAATCCAAACACACAAACAATAATTTTTGTTATAGGCACAACACCAAGCATCAGTGTTTGTGCTGTCACCCTTAAAACCAACAGTTCCTGTTTTTGATGCCACCTTAAATGGTAGCCCTCCAAGTTTTTTGCCAGTGCCATTTTTTGATACATCATAAAGCACATCATTCATTAAAAACGCTGTTTCATTACTAAAAATTTTTGTGGAATTTTTGGTGTTTTTAAAAACCAAATTTCCATTTTTATCTTCAATTTTTTTGATTAGATGGTACCCCCCAAATTCGCCGTCACAAGCAAAAGTGCTGTAGCACGCAGTCATTTCAAGTGGGGTTAAGCCATTTTTCATTGAACCTAAAGCAAGGGCTAGATGCTTGTCTTCATTGTCAAAATTTATGTTCATTTTTTTTAAATAACTTTTTGCATTTTCAATTCCAACATATTCCAAAGTTTTTATTGCGGGTACGTTTTTTGACTTCACAAGAGATGTTCTGCAAGAAATATAACCCTCATAAGAGTTGTCAACGTTTTTTGGTATCCA
>CAVEAP010000040.1:6161-7536 GCA_963613725.1 Mediterraneibacter torques | reverse complement strand
CCATTTGTTTTGTGGTGATGTCGCCATTTCCAAAAACAGGAATTTTGACCGCATTTGCCACATCGCCAACAACTTCCCAATTTGCCTTTCCCATGTAAAGTTGCGTTTTTGTTCTGCCATGCACACAAATTGCACTTGCCCCACTGTCCTCACACATTTTTGCAAAATCGGTGGCAATAATGTGGTCAAAATCATAGCCAATCCTAAATTTCACTGTAATTGGCTGAGTTGTGGAATTCACTGCTGTTTTGATGATTTCGCTAGCAAGCGGAAGGTTGTTTAAGAGTGCCGAACCCATGCCTTCTTTCACAATTTTTGGCATTGGACAACCCATGTTAAAGTCAATTATGTCAAAATCTTTCAAAAGCCCATCTTTAATAACCTTTTCCACCACTTGTGGCTCATTTGAAAAAAGTTGAACCGCTCGGGGACTTTCGTTTTTTTCATGAGCAAGCAATGAAAAACTGCCCTCACCACCATAAAAAAGCCCTTTTGCACTAACCATTTCGGTGGTGGTAAGCCCACTTCCAAACTTTGCACAAAGACTACGAAAACCCACATCGGAAAAGCCCGCCATTGGAGCAAGAACAAAAGGTGAATTTAATTCTATGTTTTTTATTTTCATGTTTTCTCCAACAAAAAAAGCTAACATTTGTTAGCCTCTTTTTTTTAAATCAATTCTAAATTAAGCATTAACTGCATCTTTCAAAGCTTTTCCTGCTTTAAATCCAGGAACTTTGCAAGCGGCGATTTTAATTTGAGCACCAGTTGCTGGGTTTATTCCAGTTCTTGCTGCACGCTCTTTAGCTTCAAATTGTCCAAAACCTGTAATAACGATTTTTTCGCCAGCTTTAAGGGTTTCTGTGATTACATCAAATGTTGCATTAACAACTTTTCCAGCATCTGCTTGAGAGATTCCTGCTTTTGCAGCGATTGCTGCTACTAATTCTTGTTTGTTCATAACTTTAATTTCTCCTTTTTTAAAGTTAGTTTTATTATAACATATTTTTTTTAAATCTCCAAACGATTTTAACAAAGTTTTTTAAAAAAAATTAGGTTTTTAGGCAAATTTGCCTCATTTTTTCCTTATTTTAAAGGATTTTGAAAGTTTTTGAGCAGATTTTTTTAGTTCCAGCCAAAGTTTTTTGCATAATTTTTTGGGAGAAAAGCACAAAAACGCACCAAAAAACACCGCCACCGAAACAAAAATCTTTAATGCAAAAGTCCAAAAAACGCTTAGACACAAATGCAAATGCCCTAACAGGAGTATAACAAGCCCCATAAAAAAGCACGCAAAAACGGTTGGGGCAAGTTTTTTGGGCAAAAAGGTTTTTAGCCCAAGTTTTTTGAAATAAACAAAATTGCAAAGTGTGGC
>CAVEAP010000040.1:4064-6151 GCA_963613725.1 Mediterraneibacter torques | reverse complement strand
ATTCCAAACTTTGGGTTTTGCACAAAAACCACAAACACCAAGGTTTTTAGGCAAAATGCAAAAAGCATGAAAACAAGCGGAAAAACAAATTTGCCAAGCCCCTGCAAAACTGCATTTTGGGTTTGCAAAATTGAAAACAAAATTGTTATGCCCGCCGAAAAAGTTAACAGCATCGCCAAAGTTTTAAGTTCATTTTGGCTTAGATTTGCCGAAAACAAAATTTGAGAAATTTCTGGAGCAAGAAAAAACAACAAAACAAACAATGGAAGCACCACAAAAATTGTTAAACAAAAACTTTGATAAATGTGCTTTTGTCTGTCTTTTTTCTGCCAAGCAAGGTTTGGAACAAGCGCCCCGCTTATGGCAACCCCCAAAATCACAGGAAGATTGGTGATTGAAGTGACAAGTCCGCTTTCAATCCCCCACAAACTTGTGGCAGTTTGAACCTCAAGCCCTGATTTTTGAAGAAGCCCCAGCACAAGAAAACTGTCCACAAACACCGACAGTGGCAAAATGACATTGCAAAGTCCCACAAGACAAAAGGTTTTAAAAAGAATTTTAAAAAGTTTGCTGTTTTTTTCGGGTGGTTTTTGGGGCTTTTTTTCGGTTTTTTCTTTCAAAAACACAAGCCACAAAAAAGTTAAGGCAAAAAACTCGCTTAAACTAACACCCAAAAGTGCCCCAACAGGGGCATAACAAACCCCAAAACGCAAAAACAAACTTCCAAACAAAAGCCCCAACAAAAGTTTGAAAAATTGTTCAAAAATGTGGCTTAATGCAGTGGGCGTCATGTTAAGTTTTCCTTGAAAATAACCTCGAAAAGCAGACAACAGCGAAGCAAACAAAATGGCGGGTGCAATTGCCTTAAAGGCGTTTGAGGCAAGTGGGTTTCCCTGAAAAGTTGCAATTTGGCTTGAAAAAGCAAAAGTCAGCCCACCCAAAGTTGTTCCCACCACAAGCAAAAACAAAAGGCTTAGTTTCAAAATTTGCCGTGCTTCAAAAAAATCAGATTTTCGGCTTGAAACAATTTGAGAAATGGCAGTTGGCATTGCCGAAGAAGACAGCGTTAACACAAAAGAAAACACTGGGAACACAAGTTGATAGATTCCAAGCCCTTCCGCCCCCAAAATTGCTGTTAGCGGGATTTTGTAGATTGCCCCCAGCATTTTTGCAATTATGCCACACGCAAGCAAAACAAAAACTCCACAAAAAAAGGATTGTTTTTTCATGGAGTTAGTTTGAGTTTTTTAAGTTAAAATATGCAATCAAAGACTTTTTAAGATGTCTTTCAAAATTTCCATCATTTTTGTTTGCTTTTCTTCATCTTCGCCCTCCACAACAAGCCTTATGATTGGCTCGGTTCCGCTTGGGCGAACAATAAATCGGGACACTTTTGAAAACTGGTTGTCTTGTTTTAAAAGATTTTCGGCTTCCAAAAATTTTTGTTTTGAAGCGGGGGTGTCAAGTTTTTGTTTTAACAAGTTGTCCGCCTGAACAGTTTGATTAAGTTGCACAAAAAGTTCAAGTTCCAAACAAACATCTTTAAGATTGTGGGTTTGTGAAAATTTTGTTAAAAACAAAGCGGTCAAAAGCCCGCACGAGCATTTGTTAAAGTCGCCCCAAACAATATGCCCGTTGTTTTCTGCACCAAACGAAGCACCTTTTTCAAGCATAAGTTTTTGAATGTTTTTTCCACCCACACCACATCTTAAAACCTTAAAGCCCATTTTGCTCAAAGTTTTGTCAAGTCCGCCATTTGTTACAATTGGAGTGATGATTTCATTTGTTTTTAGCATTTTGTTTTCTTTTAAAAACTTGAAACAGCAAAACAAAAGTTCCTCACCACCCAAAACAATGCCACCTTTCAAAACAACATTAACTCTGTCGGCATCGCCATCAAAAGCAAAACCCAAATCACAATCGTTTTGTTTAACCGTTTGCACAATTTTTTCAAGATGCGTGCTTCCACAGTTGTTGTTGATGTTTTTTCCGTCATTTTTGTTGCAAATTGCAACAACTTTTGCACCCATTTTTTCAAAAACAAACGGAGCAACAAAAAAACTTGCACCATTGGCACAATCCAAAGC
>CAVEAP010000040.1:0-4054 GCA_963613725.1 Mediterraneibacter torques | reverse complement strand
ATCCAAAGCAATTTTTTTGCCCGAAAAATTGGCGTTAACACTTTTTTTGCAAAAAGTCTGTCCATTCAAAAACAAGATTGTGATTTAAGGTTACCTTGCCTTTTTCTTTCCCATTGTTTTCAAAATTGTTTTCCCAAAAAATTTGCGTTATTTCATCTTCTTTTTCATCATCAAACTTCAAGCCCTTGTTGGTGATTAACTTAAAGCCGTTATATTCCCCTGTGTTGTGGCTTGCTGTTATCATCAAAGCAAGACAAAAATCATGTTGTTGTGCCAAAAAATGCACTGCGGGGGTTGGCATAACTCCGCCCAAAACAACATCAACGCCAAATTCGGTCAATCCGTCACACAAAGCCTTTTCAAGTTCTTCCGCCGAAGTTCTGGTGTCATGGCAAATCAAAACACTTTTTTTGCCACTTTGCTTTTTTAAAAAACACGCAATGCTTTTTGCAAGCCTTAACGCAAACTGTGGTGTTATGAGTTCCCCCACAACCCCTCTTATGCCATCTGTTCCAAACAATTTTTCCATTATTTTCCTGCCTTCAATTTTTTAACATAACTGCTTGCGTTTGTTCCCGCAATCGAGCCATCTCCCACCGCTGTGGTAATTTGCCTTAAAAATTTTTTGATAACATCGCCCGCACCAAAAACTCCCTCAATGTTTGTTTTCATGTTTTGGTCAACAACAACACAGCCGTTTTCATCAAGATTTAACTGCCCTTGAACAATTTTTGTTTGAGGAACTCTGCCAACAGCAACAAAAATTCCATCTGTTTTTAAATTTATGATTTCATTGGTCAAAACATTCCTGATGTCAACACTTTCAACAAATTTTTCGCCATGAATTTTTTCGGCAACAAAACCCAAATATTGCGTTAGATTGCCTTTTGCGTTAACCATTTCGTTGTAGGCTTTTAGATTTGCACTGTCTGCCCTAAATTCACTGCGTCTGTGAATGTGAAAAACTTTTTTGGCAAGCGAGCCAAGATAAAGCGCATCTTCAATGGCACTGTTTCCGCCACCAAAAATTGCAACCGTTTTGTTGCGATAAAGCGCCCCATCACAAACAGCACAATAACTCAAACCTTTTCCAACAAACTTGTTTTCGTTTTCCACACCCAAACTGCGAGGAGATGCACCCATGGCAAGAATGACTGCCGTGCCAAAAAATGTGCCTTTTGAGGTTTGAACTTGTTTTGGAGAGGAACTTAAATTAACACTTGTGGCCTTGCAAAACAAAATGTCCGCCCCCAAGTTTTTTGTTTGATTGAACATCAAAGTGCCAAGTTCGGCTCCGTCAATTTTTTCAAAGCCCGGAAAATTTTCAACAAGTGGAGTGTTTGCAATTTGTCCGCCCGGAACAAGCCCCTCCAAAATCAAAACTTTCATTCCAGCACGCCTTGCATAAATTCCCGCACTCATGCCCGCAGGTCCCGAGCCAATAATGATGATGTCATATTCTGTTTCCATGCCATTCTCCTTTTTGGTTTTATGAAAAAATTATACAATATAAAAAAAATAAAAGCAAGTTTTTTTAACTTGCTTTTTAAATTATTCACCTTTGTAGTGCAAAAGTGCCATGTGTCTTGCACGCTTGATTGCATTTGTAAGTTCACGTTGGTGTTTTGTGCAAGTGCCTGTTTGTCTGCTTGGAACAATTTTTCCATTTTCAGTAACATACTTGCGAATCTTTGCAACGTCTTTGTAATCAATGGCTTTAACTTTGTCAACACAAAATTGGCAAACCTTTCTGCGTTGTTGAGGGCGTCTTGGTCTTTTTTCAGCACCATCAACAATGGCAGGTTTTGGTTTTCTTTCTGTTTTTTCAGTTTGAGTTTGAACTTGCTCTTTTGCTTCAACTTCTTTAACTGTTTCGTTTGTGTCTGTCATAACATTCTCCTTTTAACATTTTTTTACTAGAATGGTAAATCTCCATCATCAACTGCTTCAAGAATTCCGCTTGTGCTGTCTTCATTTGCTGATTTTGGAATGGCAGTGTCATCAGAATCACCACTTACCCTTGCTCCAACAAATTCAACATCGTCAGCAATAACTTCAAAAGCTGTTCTCTTTTCACCGCTACTTGTTTCATAGTTTCTTACTTGCAAACTTCCAGACACTGCTGCTTTGCTTCCTTTTTTAAGAAATTTGTGACAGTTTTCTGCTTGATTTCTCCAAACAATAACTGGAATAAAGTCTGCCTCTCTAACCCCTTCGCTGTTTGCAAAACGCCTGCTTACGGCAAGCGAAAAACGGCAATATGGAAGACCACTGTTTGTAACAGTTAACTCTGGGTCACGAGTAAGGTTTCCTATTAACATAATTTTGTTCATAATTTTTCTCCTTATTTGTCTAAGCGCACAAACATGTTTCTAACAAAAAAATCGGTGATGTGCATTTGTTTTTCCATCTCTTGTGGAAGATTTGGATTTGCTGTAAAGTTCATCAAAACATAAAAACCTTCGGCTTTGTCATCAACTTTGTAAGCAAACTTTTTCATTCCAATTTTCTCAAGAGAATCAACTGTTCCACCATTTTTTGTTACCATGTCTGAAAATTTTTGGATAATAGCATCCCGAGTTTTCTCATCAGCTTCACTTGAAATGATATACAAAAGTTCATACTTGTTCATATTTTAACCTCCTTTTGGACTTACGGCGTTAACTTTGTAACGCAAGGACGAGCAATTTCTTGCCAATCTAGGAAACATTATACCATAAATAAAACAAAAATGCAAGTCTTTTTTTAACTTGCATTTCAATTTTTAGAGGTCCTTGTTGGTTTCTTCTGCTTCTTTGTTTCGTTTTTTAATTTCGTCTTCACTCAAAACATTGTTTTTTTCTTGTTTTTCAATTTCGTTGCGAACAAAGTTAATAACATCGTTTTCCTGCTTCTTTTCCTCGCTTTCTTCGGTTTGGTCTTTGCCTTTTTTGATTTCTTCAACTTGTTTTATTTGTCTTTCTTGAAGTTGCTTGTTGATTTTTTCCAAACGCTCCTCGCCCGGAATTGAACTTGAAACATTCAAAAGGTCACTTAAAACTTCAATGTTGTCGGCATCGCCACTTTGCATTTGCAAAACACCATCGGAAAGTTGCTTGCGTCGTTTTTCAATGCTTGCACGACTTTTGTCCATTCGGTTCATAAATTTGTCGCTTGCTTTTTTGCTTGAAACAGCCCGTATGATTAGCATTGTCAAACTCAAAACAAAAAACACAGCACTTAAAACATAACCATAGTTTGCCAGCAAGTAAATTGCCATGCCAGTGCCATCACCAAAAGTTTGATTAACCATGCCCACTGGTGTTTGTTTGGATAAGTCGTAATCTTGCACAAGAGCGCCCTCTTCAAGCGTGCTTATGCCAATGGAAAACCCACCATTCTCAATGTCACTTTTGTCAACAATTTTTCTAATCACATTTTTGCCTATTTCATTTTGAATGTAAATAAAATCTCCAGTAAGTTTGTTGTTCGTGATTTCAATGTGTTTGTCAAGCAAAAAAACTGTGCCCTTCGAAAATTCTGGGCTCATGTCATTATATTCATATTTCACAACACGATACTGTGAAAAATTAAAATAAAGCACCACCGCAGTTGATGCAAGCATAAAAAACAAAAACACCGAAAGCAAAACATAAATCAAAACCGAGTGCTTTGCTGGCATGGTGTAATATTCCGATGAAGTTTCAGCAAAAGTTTGCATTTGTCGGTTTTTGATTTCATTGATGTCGGAAAGTTTTTCGTTTTCTTTCATTTCGGTCAAAAATCTTTCATTTTTTTGTTTGTAACTAACATCGCCATTTTTTTTCAGTAAAGAACCAGACTCAATTTCATCACCAACGTTCAGCTCATCTCCCAAAATGTCCGCCGATGTTTTTTTTCTTAATTCAAACGTTTCTTTGGAATAAAACATAATTCTCCCTATTTTTTTATTCTAACATATATTTTAACAAAAAAATGGTTAAAATATCAACCATTTTTAAGCAATTTTTTTAATTTTTTTGATTTTTTTTTGAAAAAAAGCACTTTTTTAAGGAGTTGGAGCATGAACTGGGGC
>CAVEAP010000039.1:443-7701 GCA_963613725.1 Mediterraneibacter torques | reverse complement strand
ATTTTAAACGAAAAATGCGAACTTTTTGCAAGATTAAGAGCAACTTCCATGTTTTCAGCAACAACGGTTGCTCCCAAAAGTCCTTGAAAAATTGGAGCAAGTTTTGCATCATATTCAACCAAATTTGAAGCCACCCCAAAACAACCTTGTGTTTTTAGAAGACTTTTTTGGCTTTCTTGAATGTAGCGAGGCTTTAAAGAGTTGATTGGCAAAAAGGTTGCACGGCCATAACTGTGAGATTTAAGATAACCCACAAGTTTTTTGGCATCATCTTCATTTTTTGTAACAACATTTTGAACTGCGGAACCCAGTGCCATTTCAATGGCGGTTTCATATTGTTTTGGAACTTTCATAAGTTCAGCAACAACACCCACAACCAAAGATTTTAGTTGCGGATTTTTGCCACTGTCCACCAAAAGTTTGCGGACTGTTCCATTAAAACCTTCATATTCAACCTTCATTTCGGCAAGCATTTTGCTTCGGCTTTCCAAAATTGCCTGACTGCGTAAAAGTTCAGCCAAAACATCTCTTTCGGTTTGCTGTTCCTGAGAAAGTTCTTTTTGCGAACTTTGGCTTGCAAAAAGTTCTTGTTTCAAGTTTTTTTGCTCAGCTTCGGCTTGATTTTTTTCGGCAAGTGATTCTTCTTCAAGTGCTTTTGAAGAATTGAGTTTTTGCTTTAACAAAACTTCTCGCTCACCAAGTTCTTTTTGGCGGTCTTGTGATGCTTGTTTTTCAAGTTCAAGTTTTGCAAGGCGTGTTTTGAAATCTGAAATTTTGTCAATTTCGCTCATCATTTGAGCGGTGGAACTGTCTGCCTGTTTTTCAAGCACCGAAAGTTCCTCCAAAACACCAGCATAAATGCTTTGAATTTCATCAATTTGAGTTCTTAGTTTGTTAAGGTCTGATTGTTTTTGTGTTTTTTGGTCTTGCAAACTCAAAAGTTCTTGGTTAATTTGCTCAAAGCGTTTGGTGTTTGCGTCCAAATCTTCCTGAATTCTTAGCACTTGCTCGCTAAGATAAGTGATTTTTTCTTGAGCCAAACGATAGTTTCCGCTTTCTTTTTCAAGTTCAACCGTAAAATTTAAAATGTCCTCACGAATTTGCCCAATTTCTCTGTCAATGTCTTTGATGTTTTCCATGCTTTGATTGTGCCTTGCAACGCTGTCTGAAATTTGTTGGGTTTTAAGGTTAACTTCTTGCATGTAGGCATCAATTTTGGTTTGAATTGCTTCTTTAACTTCGTTTGTGGTGTCGTGTTGATAAAGATAACTGTTCACTTCAAGCACTTTCAGTTCATCACGAAGACTTAAATAAATTTTTGCATCTTCGGCTTGTTTTTGAAGTGGTTTAAGGTTCTTTTCAATTTCGGTCATGATGTCTTGAAGTCTGGTGATGTTGTCTTTGTAGCGTTCAAGTTTGCGTTCGGCTTCTTCTTTTCGGGTTTTGAATTTTGCAATTCCTGCTGCTTCCTCAAAAATGGCACGCCTGTTTTCTGGCTTGCTGTTGATGATTTCCTCAACTTTTCCTTGACCAATAATGGAATAACCATCACGCCCAATTCCACTGTCGTGCAAAAGGTTTGTTACATCTTTCAAAAGGCATGGCGTTCTGTTTAGGGCATATTCTCTTTCGCCCGAACGATAAAGTTTTCGGGAAATAACAACTTCATCATATTCTGTGTTAAACATTTTTTGAGCATTGTCAAAAACAAGCGACACTTCACAAAATGAAAGTCCCTTTCGGTTTTGGCTTCCCTTAAAAATAACATCTTCCATTTTTGATCCACGAAGTGATTTTGCACTTTGCTCACCAAAAACCCAACGAATAGAGTCGGCAACATTGCTTTTTCCACATCCGTTTGGCCCTACGATTGCTGTTATTCCCGAATTAAAATCAATTTTGGTTTTGTCGGCAAACGACTTAAAACCACTTATCTCCAGTCTTTTAAAACTCATATTATCCCCTTGTTTTTCAATGTTTGTTTTGCTGTTTCCATTTCTGCCATTTTCTTTGAAATGTTTGTTGAAATTGCTCCCGGCTGATTATCCACAAAAATTTGAACAGTAAATGCCCTTTCGTGTGGCTTGCCTTCTTCTTTTAGAACTTTGTATTGAACCTTTTTTCCTTGTCTTTGCATTTCTTCTTGAAGCATAGACTTAAAATCTTTTGTTGCAACAACCTTTTTTTGAGCATTTTGTTTGTCAATGCCAAGTTTGTTCAAACACCAGCCACAAGCGGTGTGAAAGTTGCTGTCCAAAAAAATTGCTCCCAAAATTGCCTCAAACAAATCTGCCTTAACACTTGCAAGCGAATTAAGTTCGTGGCTTCCACCCTCGGCAACCCTCAAATGCTCCGAAAGTTTCATTTTGTCAATGGCTTTGCTTAAGTTGTTTTCATCAACAAGATTGCTTCGCATTTTTGTAAGCACGCCTTCACGCTCCGAAAAATTTTCAAACAAAAACTGTGCAACCGCAACGCCCAAAACAGCATCTCCCAAAAATTCAAGACGCTGATTGCTTTTAACCTTAAAAGTGTTTGCAAAAGTGATGTGCGTTAGGGCAACTTCAAGCAAACTTCGGTCCGAAAATTTGTAGCCCAACTTTTGCTCAACTTTTTCAAAATCTGGCGTAAGATTGGTTTTTTCAATCATTTTCCGCCTCGGTTTGTTGTTTGTTTTTTTCAATGTCTGCAACAATTTGGGCTTTTTGTTGCAACTGTTCAAGTGAAATTTTTGCAAGTTCTTGTTCAATGATTTGTGGAATGTTGCACTTTGCAACAACGCTGGCTTGCTGAATTGCACTCAAAAATCCTTTTTGTTTTGAAGAACCATGCACTTTGATTACAATGCTTTTTGTGCCCAAAAGCACTGAACCGCCAAAAGATTCATAGTCAAACTTTTTTGCCAAGCCTTTTAGGGACTTTTTAAGAAAAAGTGCACCAATTTTTCCAGACAAACTTGAAAGCATGGTTGTTTTCAGTTCTTTTAAAAGAATTTTGCAAGCACCCTCGGTTGATTTAAGGGCAACATTTCCCGAAAATCCATCGGCAACAACAACATCATAGTTTCCGCTCATAATATCTCGGGCTTCCATGTTCCCAACAAAATTGATTGGAAGGCGTTTTAGCAAAGGAAAAACTTCTTTGCAAAGTTCGTTGCCTTTTGCTTCTTCTGTTCCCACATTAAGAAGGGCAACTCTTGGATTTTGAACGCCCAAAACTTTGTTCATGTAAATGTGCCCCAGCATTGCAAATTGAAGCAAATTGATTGCTTTTGTGTCCATGTTTGCCCCTGCATCAAGCAAAAGAACTGGTGTGCCTTTTGCTGTTGGCAAAATTGGAGCAAGCGCAGGTCTAACCACACCTTTTGCTCTGCCAAGTTTCAGCACAGCACCGCTTAAAATTGCGCCTGTGCTTCCCGCAGACAAAAATGCACCATATTCATCAGGCTTTGCCTTAAGTTCTTCAATTGCACGAACAATACTGCTGTCTTTTTTTGTTCTGATTGCCTCAACGGGTGATTCGTTGCAATCAATCACTTGGCGTGCATCAATAAAATCAAGCCTTGCAACATCATATTTTTTGCCAGCAAGTTTGTCTTGCAAAACATCTTTTTTGCCCACCAAAGTGATTTTAAGATTTTTGTCGTTAAAAAGTGCCAAAAGGGTTGCATTAACAATTTCATCAGGACTGTTGTCGCCACCAAAGGCATCTATTAAAATTTTCATTTTGTGTTGTTTCCTTTTTGTAATACTGTTTTGATTATAACATAATAAAACATTTTAAGCAACAAAATTTGACTAAAAACACACAAAAATTAGCGATAAAAACAATACAAAGCACGAGAGGACACAAGCCCATTGTCATTCTGAGCCCTGCCCCTTGCTCTTCTTACGAAGAATCTCGTTACGGACGCTTAATTCATGGGAATAATCATTCGACAAACAAAAATGTGGGTGGAATATAGGTTCAAAATGACAATAACTTTTCGTTGTCGGGACACGATGTGTCCAGATACGCTCCACTCCCTATGGTCGGTCGGTATGACATGGGGGTTATACCTCTTTTTTTGTTGATGTGAGGTTGTTAGTTGTTGTCATACCGAGCGGAGCGTTAGCGTAGTCGAGTGTATCTAGGGCGGAACGCCCTTGGACTGCACCACGCTGGGACAGGGGGTGTTTCTCCCCAACTTTTCATTGTCGGGACACATTCGTGTCCAGATACACTCAGTGCGTGCCTTTTGGCACTTACTTCGGTATGACATGAGGGGTATGTGCCCCCATTTTTTGAGTTAATTGTTAGTTACTATCTGATTTTGTTGGTGCGGTTCCATAGGTTGTGGTGTTTTTTGTTGTTTTAACTGTTGGGTTTCCGCCATTGTAATTTGATTGATAATCAATAACAACTTCGGCTCCAACTTTAATTTCAACAGAAGAAGCCCCAACTTTGCCTTTCGAATTAGCATCTGCATTTGTGAAAACAAACTTAACCGCATTTTCAACTTTGGTTGTTCCACTTCTTGCAAGAACACCAATACCATTTGTGATGTTGAATGTTCCGCCGTTGATGCTCACGATGTCGTCGTTTGCAACATAAACGCCACAAGCAATGTAACCACTTTCTACAATGCTTCCGTTGAATGTTCCGCCGTTGATTGTGATTGTGTTCTTACCATAACCGTTATCGCCAGCTGTTGCGACAACAGCATTGTTAGTTGCTGTGAATGTTCCGCCGTTGATTGTAAGTGTGGAACCCTCTTGAACTTTAACAGCATGTTCTTGAGATGTAACTTCAGTATCCTTATTTATAATAACTTCAGCACCATCAATACTTGCAATCGCAGCATATTCTCCAGTTGTTGAAATTTTTACATCTTCAACTGTTAATTTTGCTTTTGCAGTTGCTTTTACTGCAATATATGTTCCGTTGATAGTTCCATTTTTAAGAGTTACATTAGTCTTTTCACCGGAAACTGTAATTGTCTTATTTGAAATTGTTTTTCCATTAAGGTCAAGTGTCATTGATCTTGCAATTGTAACCCATTGAACACTAACATCTTCAGTTAAACTCAATGTGTTAAATGCTGTGTCTGTTTGATTAATTGCTTTTGCAAAATTTGTGCTTCCTGTGTAAGCAACAACATCTCTGTTTGTGCTGTTTGTTACTGTTGGTATTCCAGCTGGATAGTTTGCAACATAATCAACAATGATTTTTTCGCCAGCAGTGAACTTCACGTTTTTAGAATCGCCAATATAACCTGTTGTTAGTCCATCTTGGGTTGTTTTAAAAGTAAATGTAACATTTGCTCCAATTGTTGTGTTTCCACTTCTTGCAACAATTCCAACACCATTTTCAATGTTGAATGTTGCGTTGTCAACAGTTACTGTGTCATTGTTTGCAACATAAAGTCCATAGGCAATGCGTCCTTTTGATGTTGTGGTGTCACTAATTTTTCCAATGAATGTTCCACCATTGATGTCAATTGTGCTACCACCCCATTCTTTAAGTCCGTTTGTTTGAACAACACCATCATTGTTTCCGTAGAATGTTCCACCGTTAATGGTCAATTTTCCACCATTGAACGATGCAACAGCAGCGGTGTCAGCAGCATTTGCTGTGATTGTTGCGGTTGTAATTTCAATTTCTCCTTTATTGGTTGCAACACCGTTTCCTTTGGTTGATGTGAATGTTCCGTTTTCGATAACAAGTTTTGCACCATCATTTGCACGAATGGTTGTTTGAACGGCATCAATTGTTCCGTTTCCGGTAACTGTAAGAACAACACCACTTGTTGTAACAGCAATTGCCGATTTAATAGCATTTTGATCTGTCGGGTCATATGAACTTGTGATTTTCTTTCCGTTAAGGTCAAGAGTTAATGTTCTTGGAATGGTAATTTGAGTTGTGTTAAGGTCAACATTGTCAGTTAATTGAATTGTGCTGTAGTTTGCGTTTGTAAGTGCTGATTGAAGAGCGTCTAAAGTTGTAATACCTGTTGCTGTTCCTGGGGCGATTGTGAATGCAACTGCTTCACTTGTTGCTCCATTATAGTTTGGGGTTAAGGCAACAACGGCATACATATAGTATGTTCCAGCGCCAAGGGTGGTTGATGTGATGTTTTCCCATTTTGTTCCGCCTGTGGTAACGTTAGAAGTGTTGTAGTAATAAGTTACTGTTCCACTACCTGTGTTTCCACTTATGGTTGGAGTTGGAAATGCTTCAGCGGTAGCATAAGCGTAACCACTCATGGAAACAGTTGGAGTGATGTTTGCTTTTGCGATTGTGAAGTCAACTTCTTTTGTAAGCTCTGTGTAGTTGTCTGTTCCAGCAACTGAAAATTGTGCAACATAATCTCCGGCATTGGTTGGTTGGTCACTAAGTGCTATTCCAGTTGGTGTGTAGGTGTCATCAACTTTGTTTGCTTTGAAGTAATTAACAACAACTGTGCCAAATTTTGCTTCTCCCATGTTTACTTTAATTTCGTCACCATAGGTAATTTTAGCATTTGTGATTGATGGGGTTTCTTTCCACTCGTTGGTTGCTTTTGCAACTGCAAATTGCTTTTCAGCACTTTCCACTCCAACATAGTTGTCGGTTCCAGCGATTACTGCTTTAACTTTGTAGGTTCCAACATCAAGTGATGTGTCTTCTTTGATGTCAGTCCATGTTGCATCTTCTGCTGATGCTGATGTTTTGTATTGATATTTCACAGTGTCAGCACCAAAAGTTGTTCCTTCTGTTGCTTTTGTGATTGTGAATGCCAATTTATCACCATAGTTAAAACTTGTTTCATTTATGGTTGGTGCGGCGTTGGTTGTTGCTTTGGTGATTAAGAAATAACCTCTTGCCTCTCCTTTGATGTGGGTGGCATCTGTTTTGGCTTTAACAACGATTGAAGCCCAATTTTTAGTGTCTGAACCTTTTGAAACATCTATGTTGTTTTCATAAAAGATTTCATATTCTTTGTCAAGTCCTTCAACCTCGCCAATTTTTTCTTTGAGGATTTTTGCAATGTCCTCTTTGTCATTTTTAAATGTGATTGCCGAACCGGTGTAAACAAATGATTGATGCCCATCTTGAATGTATTCAGTGAGCATGTCATTGTTTAAGGTTGTTGCTTTGTCATTGTTTCCACACGCTGTGAACGCAAAAACGAGTGGCATAACAAGAACTGCAAGCAAAACGGCAAACAAACTGAATTTTGTTTTTGTTTGTGTTTTCATAAACATAAATCTCCTTTAAAATATTTTTTATATAAATT
>CAVEAP010000039.1:0-433 GCA_963613725.1 Mediterraneibacter torques | reverse complement strand
GCATGACCTCAGTATATTCTTTTTTTTCTTTAATGTCAAGCAAAAAAGACTAAAAATTAAAAAATTTTTTTAATCCCCAAATTTTTTCTAGGTTAAGTTACATTTTTTTGAAGAAAAGGTAGTTTTTTTAGCACTCTCTTTTTGAAAAACCACAATTTTTTTATGTTTTTTGCACTTTTTTCATGTTTTTTACCGCCTTTTTTACATTTTTTGGTGTTAGTTTTTGCAAAATTACAAATTTTATGCAATTTTTATAACAAAATTGTATGAAAAGTGTGGCTTTTTTGTGATTTTGCAAAAAATATGGGTGAAAAAACATGATTTTTTGTGAAAAAGTGGTGTAAAAATGAAAAATGGGGTGTTTCTCCCCAACTTTTCGTTGTCAAGGACACTGGCGTGTCCAGATACGCTCGACTACGCTAACGCTTCGCTT
>CAVEAP010000038.1:0-7722 GCA_963613725.1 Mediterraneibacter torques | reverse complement strand
CTTTTTGCTCTGCAAAATCATCATAATTACCATAATATTCAACAATTTTTCCATCTTTTAGTTCCCAAATTTTTTGAACAGTTTGATTTAAAAAATCTTTGTCGTGGCTTACAAGCAAAACTGTTCCATAAAAATTGTTAAGATTTTCCACCAAAAGTTGCTTGGCTTCCATGTCTAAGTGGTTGGTGGGTTCATCCAAAATCAAACAATCAGGTTTTTGAGCAAACACCATTGAAAGTGCAAGTTTTGTTTTTTCCCCACATGAAAGTTTGTCAAAATTTTGAAAATTAAATTCAGCCTTAAAATCAAATTTCTTTAACCACTTAAAAAATTCTTGTGAAAAACTTTGGTCTTGCAAAAGATTGAAAAGTTCGTTTTTCTCAAAAGCAGAATTTTGCTTTAAAACAGCCATGGAACAATCTGTTACAACTTCACCACAATCTGGCATTGTTTGTTTTGTTAAAATATCCAAAAATGTGCTTTTACCTTGCCCATTGTTTCCCACAACACCAATTTTTTCGCCATCATAAACAACTTCAGAAATGTTGTTTAAAATGCTTTTTGTTCCAAAATCTTTTGATATATTTTTTAATTGTATCATAAAAAGTTTTCTCCTTTAATTTTAGATTGAAAACCTTTGCTGAAGATGCGTTTGCATACTTAAAAAAAGTATAAATTAAAAAACAAAAAAAGCATCTAAAAAAGCAAAGATGTTTTAAGTTTTTTCATAAATCAAACAAAAAAAGTGTAAACCTGCAATTTACATAATACTTTAAAAAACTTGTTTTGTTTGACTTACAAATAAATTCTCATACGTTCTTACCTTTTTAAATACTTTTTTTAAGTATGTTTTCATTATAGCACATTTCATAAAAAAAGTCAAGGAGATTGTGCAAAAACCTTGACTTTTGTGTTTAAAATTTCAATTAATTTAAAATGTTTTTTTGTTTTAACAAAAAAAACGCTTGAAAACAAGCGCTTTTTTAACAAAATAAGCATAACAATTGTTACACTTTGAAAATTAACTGAAAATATTACAAAACATTAAAGTGAACGTTCTTGCTCTAACTCCAACTCATTTTTAGGAGCATTTTTTGAAGGAACCTTTGTTGTTTTTTTGTTGTTTTCCTGTCTTTCCAAAAATTCTTGAAAAATTTTGTCTTTTTCTTCAAGATATTCTCCATTTTTGTTAAAACAACAAGCATACCACTCATTCCACATTCCAAAATATTTTTCATCAGTAATTGATGCTCCACTCAAATCATTTTTTTGGATATCTTCAACTTTTTCCATAGTAAATGTTCCTTGATAAATATTTTTTGTTTTTGTTTTCAAAAAACAAATTGGTGTCAATGACGAGATTTGAACTCACATGGGATTAACCCACTAGACCCTGAATCTAGCGCGTCTACCAATTCCGCCACATTGACAAACCTTGCCTAGCCAAACTAGGCAGGAATCATTATATCACAACAAAATGCTTTTGTCAAACAAAAAAATTTGCATTTCCGCATAAAATTTGTTTTTAATTAAAGGGGCTTGATTTGCTTTTTTCTGCCTCGCTTTACTGGATATACCACTTCTTTTAAGGTAAGTCCACATGCAGGAGCCGTTTTCCCCGCTTTGTTTCGGTCTTTGCTTCTTAAAATGGCAACAATGCTTCGTGGTGGAATTTTTCCGCACCCAACATCAATAATTGTTCCAGCAATAATTCTGACCATGTTACGCAAAAACCCATTTCCAGCAACTTCCAAGCGAAAAACTTGTTTGTCTGTTTGCCAAAGTTTTATGGAAAAAATTGTTCGTGTTGTGTTGATGCGAGATTCCTTGTTGCTTGCACAAAATGCTTTGAAATTTTGAGTTCCAACAAAAGCAGGCAAAACTCCTTGAGCGGTCAAAATGTCAAAATCAAATGGCACTTGTGCATGATTTTGATCAAGACATGGAAGCGGAATTTTGCTTACATAAAAATTGTATTGATAAATTTTTTGCTTTGTGCTAAATCTTGCATGAAAACTTTCATCAACTTGCTTACTGGACAAAATGCGAATGTCTTTTGGAAGATGCTGATTAAGCAAAAAACAAAGTTTTGAAGCATCTATGTTTGTTTTTGTGTCAAAATGTGCCACTTGCGCCAAAGCATGAACGCCTGCATCGGTTCGTCCACTTCCAACAACTTCGCTTTCTTCATGAAGAGATTCTTTGATGGCATTTTCAATTTCACCTTGAATGGTTTTTTGGTTTGGTTGAATTTGCCAACCAGCATAATTTGTTCCAACATATTGAACAATGATTTTAACTCTTTTTTTCATTTTTTTCATATCACAAAGTTTAGCAAAAACAAAAATTTTTGTCAAATGTTTTCTTATTTGTTTGCTTATTTTTTTTGTTTGAGTTATAATAAAATTAAAATTTTGGAGGTTTTTATGAAAAAAATTACTGTTGACGGAAACACTGCCGTTGCTCTGAGTGCTTATGCTTGCAACGAACTTGCGGTGATTTATCCAATAACACCATCTTCGCCAATGGCTGAAGTGTGCGATTCGTGGAGTGGAGAAAAAAAACTTAATTGTTTTGGACAGCCACTTAAGATTGTTGAAATGCAAAGCGAAGGAGGTGCTTCGGGGGCAGTTCATGGAAGCCTTGCTTGTGGTGTTTTGACCACAACTTTCACAGCAAGTCAAGGACTTCTTTTGATGATTCCAAACATGTATAAAATTGCGGGGGAATTGCTTCCTTGTGTTTTTCATGTTTCGGCAAGAGCATTGGCAACACACGCCCTTTCAATTTTTGGCGACCACAGTGATGTTATGGCTTGCCGACAAACAGGCTTTTTGATGATTGCCTCAAACAATGTTCAAGAAGCACACGACATGGCAACAATTTCAATGATGGCAACACTAAATTCAAGAATTCCTGTGCTTCATTTTTTTGATGGTTTTAGAACCTCTCATGAAATAAGCAAAATTGACGCCCTTGAAACAGAGGAAATTAAAAAACTTTTGCCAGAAAAAAAGATTGTTGAATTCAGAAGCCGTGGGTTAAACCCAAAACACCCACACCAACAAGGAACGGCACAAAATCCTGATGTGTTTTTTCAAAATCGAGAAGCGTGCAACATTTTTTATGACAACGCTTATGATATTATTTTAGAGGCAATGCAAAAATTTGAAAAACAAACAAAAAGACACTATGCCCCATTTGAATATGTTGGACCATCTGATGCAGAAAAGGTTATTGTAATGATGGGGAGCGGTGCGGACACCATGGAGCAAGAGGTGTTAAAACAAAAAAATGTTGGACTTGTTAAAGTTAGGGTTTACAGGCCTTTTAATTCAAAAGCATTTGCAAAAATTTTACCAAAAACAACAAAAGTAATTACTGTTTTGGACAGAACAAAAGAAAGCGGAAGTGTTTTTGAACCTCTTTGCACTGATGTTATGGCAAGCCTTTTGGAACAAAACAAAACAAACCTAAAAGTGCTTGGCGGAAGATATGGTCTTGGAAGCAAAGACTTTACGCCCTCAATGGCAAAAGCAGTTATTTTGAACTGCACAACAAAAGGAAAAAATCACTTTACGGTTGGAATTGATGATGATGTTACAAACACTTCACTAAAAGTTAAGGAAACTTTTGATGTTTATGATGGAAATGAATGTTTGTTTTATGGGCTTGGAAGTGATGGCACTGTTTCGGCAAACAAAAACAGCATAAAAATCATTGGAAATAACACAAAACTTTATGCTCAAGGCTATTTTGTTTATGACAGCAAAAAAAGTGGAAGTGTAACAATTTCTCACTTAAGGTTTGGAAAAGAACCAATCAAAGCACACTATGAAATTGAAAAAGCAAATTTTGTTGCTTGCCACAATCAACGTTTTGTTGCAAAATATGACATTTTAAGTCACCTTAGACAAAACGGAACTTTTCTTTTGAACACAAATTGGAGCATTGAAGAACTTGAAGAAAAACTTCCTGCTGAATTTAAAAAAGAAATTGCAAAAAAGAATGCCAAATTTTTTGTTATTGATGCTCAAAAGCTTGCAAATGACCTTGGCTTGCGTGGAAAAATTAGCACAATCATGCAAAGCGCTTTCTTTTTCCTTACAAACATTGTTGATTTTTCGCTTGCAAAAACTCAAATGAAAAAAATGGCTGAAAAATCTTATGGCAAAGCGGGGCCAAAAGTTGTTGAAAGCAACTTTAAAGCGATTGATGAAAGTCCAAAACATTTAAAACAAGTGAAAATTCCTGCATCATGGAAAAATGAGGCAAGTGTTTTGGCAAGCACAAAACTTGTAACCGCAAATGAATTTTATGATGAAATCATGAAAGTTATTGAAAAACAAAACGGAAATTTGATTAAAGTTAGCAAATTTAGTGCCGATGGCAGAATTCCAACAGACACAACAAAATTTGAAAAGCGTGGAATTGCCGAAAGAATTCCTTGTTGGAAAAAAGAAAATTGCATTCAATGTAATTTTTGCAGTTTTGTTTGTCCGCATGGAGCAATTAAGCCTGTTTTAATAGACAAAAAAACCAAAAAGCCAAAAACTTTTGAATCCATAAAAGCTCTTCAAACAGACAAATATGAATTTAGAATTCAAATCAGCCCACTTGATTGCACTGGGTGTGGAAGTTGTGTTAATGTTTGCCCAGCAAGAGAAAAGGCACTTGTTTTGTCTGAACCTGAAAAAGAAATTTTGGAGCAAAAACAAAATTTTGAATTTGCTGAAAAACTTGAAAACAATCTTGAAGTCTATGGAACAAGCACAGCAAAAGGCAGTCAATTTGCTCATTGTCATTTTCAATTTAGTGGTGCTTGTGCGGGTTGTGGCGAAACTCCTTACATCAAACTTGCTTCTCAACTTTTTGGCTCAAACATGGTTATTGCAAATGCAACTGGGTGTTCAAGCATTTATGGAGGAAGTTTTCCAAGTTGTCCTTACACAAAAAACAAAAATGGAATGGGACCTGCTTGGGCAAACAGTTTGTTTGAAGATAATGCCGAATTTGGTTTTGGAATGAGGCTTTCACAAAATGTTCAAACGCAAAGGCTGATTGATTTGATGAAGATTGCAATAAAACAAAAATCAAAATGCTCATCACTATTCAAAAAATGGCTTGCAACCCTTGAAGATTTTTCAGAAAACAACAAAGTTGTGGTCAAAATTTTTGAGGCTCTTAAAACTGAAATCAAAGAAACAGAAAACAAAGAACTTTTGAAAACACTAAAACAAATTGAACTTTTAAAAGACTTTTTAACACAAAAAAGTGTTTGGATTATTGGCGGAGATGGTTGGGCTTATGACATTGGTTATGGCGGACTTGACCATGTTTTGGCAAGCAATGAAGATGTGAACATTTTGGTTTTGGACACTCAGGTTTACAGCAACACTGGAGGGCAATCTTCAAAGGCAACACCTTGTGGGGCTTCGGCAAAATTTGCCGAAACAGGAAAAACCACCAGCAAAAAAAGTTTGGCTTTAATGGCGTTAAACTATCCAAATGTCTATGTTGCACAAGTGGCAATGGGGGCAAATATGCAACAAACCCTAAATGCCCTTAGGGAGGCACAAGCACACAAGGGTCCATCAATTGTGATTGCTTACTCAACTTGCATCAATCAAGGAATTGACATGTCAAAAGGAATGGAGGAAATGAAAAAAGCGGTTCAAAGTGGCTACTGGCACTTGTTCAGATATTCTCCTGAAAATGACAAATTAACACTTGACAGCCCAATGCCAACGGCAGATTATTTGGACTTTGTTTCTAGCGAAAGGCGTTATGCTTCACTTTTGCAAAAACAACCTCAGCATGCAAAAGAATTGATTTTAAAAGCAAAGCAAGATAGTGACAAACTTCTTGAAACACTTGTTCTTTTGTCTAAGAAAAATGAAAAAACTGAATAAATTTTTGAAAATTTAAAGAAAAAAACCTAAAAAATTCACTTTTTTTTAGGTTTTTTTGTGCCATTTTTTTGCAAAATCAATTTTTCATAAAAAACGATTTCAAAAACAAAATGTGCTTGACCTTGCCTTTCCTCTTTCAAAAACCTTGTAAAGTTTAAAAAAACAAACCTTAAAAAATGGCGAAGAATTGCTTTTTAATTAAAAACTTTTTGTGCTTGACAAACAAAACTCTAAATGTTATAATACAAACAGTTAAAAGGAAAGGAAAATGAACAGATACTTTGACCTTGTCCCCACCATTTAATTTTTGCCAAACAATTAAGTTTGCGGTAAAAATTAACATAAAAAAATAATATAAAAAATCAAAAAAGAGGACAAGAATTATGATAAAAAACAAAGAAATTACATCACGAGATGAAAATTTTGCAAATTGGTATACCAACATTGTGCAAAAAGCAGGAATTGTGGACTATTCTAGTGTAAAAGGATTTACCATTCTTGCTCCAAATGGTTATGCCCTTTGGGAAAAGTTTCAAAATGTTTTGGACACCAAATTCAAAGAACTTGGACACCAAAATGTTTATATGCCAATGCTAATTCCAGAAAGTTTGCTGGCAAAAGAAAAAGACCATGTTGAAGGTTTCGCTCCTGAAGTTGCGTGGGTTACACAAGGTGGAGAACAAAAACTTGAGCAAAGACTTTGCGTTAGGCCAACCAGTGAAACACTTTTTTGTGAATATTATTCCAAAATTGTAAAAAGTTACAGAGATTTGCCAAAACTTTTCAATCAATGGTGCAGTGTTGTTCGCTGGGAAAAAGAAACAAGACCACTTTTAAGGTCAAGAGAATTTTTGTGGCAAGAAGGACACACCATTCACGCAACTGCCGAAGAGGCTGAAAAAGAAACCATGCAAATGCTAAAAGTTTATCAAAACTTTTTTGAAGACTACTTGGCAATTCCTGTGATTGTTGGGCAAAAAACTGAAAAAGAAAAATTTGCTGGAGCGGAAAAAACACTCACTTGTGAAGCACTTATGTATAATGGAGTTACTTTGCAAAGTGCAACAAGTCATTATTTTGGACAAAACTTTTCAAAACCATTTGAAATCAAGTTCCTAAACAAAGAAAACAAAATTGAGTTTGCCTATCAAACCTCATGGGGATTTACAACAAGAGGCATGGCAGGGCTTATTATGGTTCACGGAGATGACAACGGGCTTGTTCTTCCTCCAAAAATTGCTCCAACACAAATTGTTATTGTTCCAATCAAGGAAAATCCAGAAGTTGAAAAGGTTTGCAAAACACTCAAACAATCTTTGACAGAAAATGGAATGAGCGTGAAAGTGGACAATTCAGAACAATCGGCAGGCTTTAAGTTTGCAAAACATGAAATGGAAGGAATTCCACTTAGAATTGAAGTTGGGCCACGAGATTTGGAAAACAACCAAATCACACTTGCTCGTCGTGACAACTTTGAAAAAATTCAAGTTAGCACCAAAGATGATGTTACAAAAATTTGCAAAGAACTTTTGGAAACAATTCAAAAAGATATGTTTGACCGAGCAAAAAAACGCCGAGATGAAATGACTTATGTTGCAAAAAACATGGAGGACATTAAAAACATAATTTCAACCCACCCAGGTTTTATTAAAGCAATGTGGTGTGGCGACATAAAATGTGAAGAAGAAATTAAAAAGATTAATGGAACAAAATCAAGATGTATTCCTTTTGAGGAAGAAAATCTTGGTGACACTTGTGTTTGTTGTGGCAAAAAGGCAAAACACATGGTTATTTGGGGCATACAATATTA
>CAVEAP010000037.1:0-7758 GCA_963613725.1 Mediterraneibacter torques | reverse complement strand
GCTTGAAACTGGCAAAAATTCTGTTATGCCTTGAACAATTCCCAAAACAATTGCAATCCAAAAACTCATGCTCAAACCTCTTGTTTCTAGGATATGCAACAAAAAAATTTTTATGAAAAAACACAAAAAATTTGATTTTTTTGTGTTTTTTTAGGTTGTTTTTGTAAAAAACAAGTATTGTGATAAAAAATTATATTCCAGCCCATAGGTTGTGCACAAAGTTTTTAGGTCGTTAAAAATGTTTGAAACAACCGTTTTTGCTTGGTCGGTGGCACTTTTTTTTTCGTTAAGAATTTGGAAAAAAAGTTTGTTGCTAGCATCACTTAATTCATTTACTTTCAAACTTGCTTCATAAACATTTTGTTCATCGGCAGTGGCTGTTAGAGTGAAATAAATTTTTTCAGGAAGAGAACCTAGTGCCTCATCAAGCGAGGACGCCCCCCCTTCATTCTGCAAAAATTTTGTTAAATCAAATTCGGCAACAAGGCTGAAACTTGTTTTCTGTTCTGAAGATGTTTCAAAATTATTCATACCCAAAATTTTCAAATAATTTGATTTTGTGTTTTTGTTAAACAAATCTCCAAGCCAGCCAGCACCTAAAAGACTGCTTAAAAAGCAGGCAACATTTTTTTGTTCCAACATCAAACTGCTTTGTTTGAAAGTTAAATCTTTTGCCGAAACATTTTCGGTGGCAAAAGCACCAGAAGAATTAAAAAGTGGTTTTTTGCCACTGTTTTCAACAAAATCATTGATTTTTTGCTGAAAATTTTTCACATCTTCATCGCTTAGCTGGTTTTGTTCTTGCACAAGTTTTGCAACATCAACTTCGGCAGAAAGTTCTTCGGAAAGTTTTAAATACTTTTCCACCTCTCCCGACCAATTTGAGCATTTTGGAACAACAACAAAAGAGGTTATAATCACAACAATTATTACCACAAGAACAGGGGCAAGCCACCCTTTTTCAAAAAGCTTTTTCTTTTCTTTTACCTTTTTTGGTTTTTTTCGCTCTAACAATTTCATTGATTATATTATAATAAAAAAATTTGTTTTTAGCAAACAAATTCACACATTTTTTTTATTTGGCAAAATTGCAATGTTATGCGTTTTGGCATAATTTGAAACCTCTAAAAAATTTTTGTCATAGCCATAACGTTCTTGCCCAAAACTAAGCCATGCTCCCGACCATGTTTTTTCGCTTTGCAAAACTTTTTGAACAGCGGGATTTTGAAAATCTTTGTTGTTTTTTTGCTGGATTAAATCCACCAAATTTTCCTCATCATAAAGTTTGCATTGAAGGTCGCATTCAAGTTTGTCGCACCAATATGCAAATTTTGCTTCGGGTGTTTGTGCTTCCTCAAATTCTTGAAGAAAGTTTTCAAAATATTTTGCGTTACTTAAAATTCCAAAAATTTTTTGAACGGCATCTTTACCAATTTTTTTCTTTTCTTCTTTTGAAATTTCAAAGAGTGTTAAATCTCCAATCAAAATTTCTTCAGTTTCATGAACGGCAAGCATACACAAAACTTTTTTGATGTCAAGGTCATATTCAAACTCACAAAACATTGCAATTGCAAGCATTTGTGTTCCAAAAATATGTTCGGCAACACTTTCAATTCGTTCTTTTGAAACGCCCCATTGCACCCAACCAGTGCGAACAACATTTTTTAACTTGTTGCACAAAACATAAAATTCTGTTATATTTTTGCTTTTTTCCATTTTTAAATTTTCCTTTTCATAACAAACATTTTATCAAAAAAATTTAAAAATGTCAAATTTTCACAAAATTTTTGCAATATTTCGTGATTTTTTCATGGTTTTTTTGCTTTTTTGAATTTTAAAGTTAAATTCTGTTTGAAAAATGTTGCCAAAAAAATGTTTTTGTGCTAAAATATTAAAAGTTTTTTTAAAACCAATTTTGGACAGATGTCAGAGTGGTCGAATGTGCCTGTCTCGAAAACAGGTGTGCCGAGAGGCACCGGCGGTTCGAATCCGCCTCTGTCCGCCAGTAGAAACTCATACAAAACAAACTTAACAATTTGTTTTCAACACCAATGCAATGCCACTCATATCTATGACCAGCAAAAGCCACAACTTTATCATCTTTAAACTCGTTCAAAGTCTGCTCCTTTTAAGTAAAAAAGAGTAAATAATTGATGGCTAAATTTCAAACATTATTAAGCATCAATTCTAATGATAGGTGTAGCTAAATAAAAAGGAGCGAATTTTGAATGTAAAATTTACTACACTAATTTACACCTATTACACTAGTTTTAGGTAGTAATGGAACGAATTAAGCCGAGAGTTAATTTTTTGGCTATTGGTCTTTTTTTTTAGGCACGCAAAAAAATTTTTAATCTTCTTTTGAAGCAAATTTTGACAGCAATTGCTTTCGTATTTGACAGCAAATGTTTTTTCGCCTTAAAAATTGTGTGAAAAAATTAGAATAAAAAAGTCGCTAATTTTCCTTAGCGACTTTCATTTAATGGAGCTGGTGACGGGAATCGGACCCGTGACCCCCACCTTACCAAGGTGGTGCTCTACCCCTGAGCCACACCAGCACAAACCAAATGTTTGACGATTTTTAATTTTTTGTTTGTCAAATTATGCCATTTTTGTTTTACCAAAGCAGTGCTCTATCACTAAACCATAGTAGCATATAACTTTAAAAGCATATTTGTTATTATACAAAAAAAACAGACAAAAGTCAACAACAATTTAACATATTTTTATATAAAATTAAAATTTTCTAAAAAACATGTGATTTTTTGCTTTTTTATGTGCATATACAAAAAAATTTCATCTTTAAAAACATAAAAAACGGCTAATTTGCCGTTTTTTTTGATTCAAAGTCTAAGCCCGCTTTTTTTGCTTGAGCATATTCTTTGAAATGACTTATCTTAAAAACTTTTCCATCTTTTTGAAAATTCGAGCCAGTTTGATGAAATTCAAAACTAACATCAAACTTTTTGCATTGATTGTAAAGGCTTAGCACCCAATCAAAGTTGCAAAGTCTTGCGTTCTCATAACTCTCCCCTCCAACACACACTTTTTCTAGTTTTCCCCCACTCAAATAAGGCTCAAGATGAATTTCCTCTAAAAGCGGTGAGGCAAAAACAAGTTTGTGTGCAATTGGAAGTTCCAAAAAAAATGGAAGTCGTTTGTCTGCATAAAGTTGATTTTCAACAGACACAGCAACAAAAACATTTTTCCAACCCTTGCACCAATCTTTTGGAACACACTCCAAAAACCGATGTATGCGTTTGGTTGGAATCAAAAAATTAAGGTCACTGCGTTTTTTGATTATATCCCATGCTTCTTCTCGCCACTTGTCTGCTTCTTCAATAAAAAAATCTGAAGTAAAGCAAGTGAAAACAGTGCTTCCTGAAATGACAGAAAATTCTTTTTGGCGATTGCGTCTTAGTGGCATATTAAAATTTGTTATTGATTTTTGCACCACCGAAGAATCTTTGTCAAAGCCCTTGTCTTGAAGATAGACATAGCAATTTTTGCATCCTGTGCTTGTTTTGTGACATCCATGCCACGGGTTCCACATGTGTGTTTGTTTGTGTTTTTCCATAATGTTTTAAGATTAGTCTTTTTTCATTTTTTTTGTTTTCCCGTCTTTGAGGTCAAGGCTTTCCTTGATGCTTGCCAAAAGTCCTGTTACATTTGCAAGTTCAGTTGGCACAATAAGTTTTGTTGCTTGGCCATCGGCAACTTTTTGCATTGCTTCATAGCCTTTTAATGTAAGATAGGCTTCATCTGGTTTTGCTGAAATAATAAGTTTGATTGCATCTGAAGTTCCTTCGGCTTCTTTGATAAGCGACAATCTTTTTGCTTCAGCTCTTAAAACAGCCGCTTCTTTTTCTCCTTCGGCACGAAGAATGTTGCTTTGTTTTTCACCTTCGGCAATAAGAATTGCTTCTCTGCGTTCACGCTCGGCACGCATTTGTTTTTCCATGGCAGTTTGAATGTCTCGTGGTGGCAAAATGTTTTTCAGTTCAACACGATTGATTTTTATGCCCCATGGATCGGTGGCTTCATCTAAGATTGCTCGCATTTTTGTGTTTACGGTGTCCCGACTGGTTAATGTTGCATCAAGTTCAAGTTCTCCAACAATGTTACGGAGTGTTGTTGCGGTCAAGTTTTCAATGGCAGACATTGGTCGTTCAACACCATAGGTGAAAAGTTTTGGATCTGTTACTTGAAAATAAACAACGGTGTCTATTTGCATGGTAACATTGTCTTTTGTGATAACTGGTTGTGGTTCAAAATCAGCAACTCGCTCTTTCAAACTTATTGCTGGTCCTGCTGGTCGGTCAAAGAATGGTACAATCATGTGAATTCCTGTGTCCAAAACTTTGTGAAATTTTCCAAGTCGTTCAATTATAACTGCTGTTGATTGACGCACAATTTTAAGGCTTAATGCAAAAACTATGATTACCAAAAGAAGCACTATGGCAATAACAACAATTGCTAAGGTTGACATAATTAAAATCCTCCTTGATTTTCATTTGTGTTTTGGTTTTCATTTTCTTGCTCTCTAAGTTTTCTTTGTTTTTTTAATGCTCTGTGTTTGTTTCCAAAAATAACCCAAAGCACAATGCCTGCGACCAAAACAAGTCCAAGCACAATAAAAGCAATTAAAAGTCCTGTTTGCATAATTTTATTCTCCTTTTTTTGTTTTTGCTGGTTTTTGAGTGGTGTTCTCACAAGGTTTTACAAAAAGTTTGTTTCCTTCAATTTTTGTAATTTCCACCACCTCACCAGCATTTAGTGTTTGGTCTTTGTTTTCACAAATGGCAGTCCAAACAACACCATTGATTTTTAGTGAGCCTGATTTTTCTGGTTCAATTTTTTCCAAAAGTTTGTGAGTTGTGCCAACAAGACTGTCGGCATTTGTTTTTTGGTTGGTGTTTTTTAAAAGATATTTTAGGCTAAACTTTCTGAGTGAAAGCAAAAGCACAAGAGAAAGAACGCAAAAAACCAAAACTTGCACCCACCAAATAACACCACAAAGATTTAGAACAATGGTTGCCATTGCTGAAAAAGTGAACCAAATTGCCACCATTTGCATGGACAAAAACTCAACAATCGCACTTGCACAAAGCACAGCAACCCAAACCCAAATCAAAAAATCCATTGTGTTTTCTCCTTAAAATTTTTAGTTACACCCCTCACAACTACAGCAACCACAAGAACATTCTCCGCACTCATCAAAATAGTTGTCAAGTTCTTCAATGTTTTCATTAAAGATTGCCAAATAATAGTCATAAATGCAAATGTTTTTTGTTTTTGTTGCAAGTTCTTTGAGTGTTTTTTGGTCTTGTTTTGAAAAAACATTTGCCCAAGGAACAACAAAACTTTCACTTTCAAAATCACCAAATGCTGGCAATATCATTTTGTCATAATCTGGCTTTTGTGGTGTTGCTTTTTTGCTTGAACTTATGATTTCAGCAACACCATCAGCTGTTTTAACTGCATCTTTCAAGGTTTTCATAAAAGATTTTTTTGCTGATTCAAGTTCGGCTTCCTCAAAAGGATTTTCATTTAAAATGTTTGCAAAAATGTTCATAAGTTCAATTTGGCAATCTTTTCCTTTGAAGTTTGCAAGCAAAAATTCTTTTGTTTCTTTGATTTGCTTTTTGCTAAATTTGTTTTTGTCAAAAAATGCTTTTAAAAGATTTAAATGAAGGCGAAACATGTTTTCTTTTTCTTCATCTGCATTTGGAAAATCTTTGTTTTCCTCGGGAATTTCAAGTGTTTCTTCAAAAAGCGTCAAAACATCTTCTTTGCTTACAATTTCTTCCTCGCTCAAAGCACAAGCAAAAGCAACACAATCAGTGGTGTCACCAATTGCCATTGTTTTTTGCCACATCACATCAAGGTCGCTTTCCTCAAAAACATCAAGGTCTTCAAAAACATAGTATGCTGAAGAATAACAAGATATGTGTTCTTTGTTTAACACCCTAAATGCAATTTGTTCAATTTCATCACGCTCCAAAAATTTTGTGTGTTTCAAAGAATCAACCATGCAAAGAGCAATGTCAATTGGTGCCCAGTTTATAACTTCTTCTTTAATTTCCTCAATTTGTTTTGTTGTCAAAAAATTTGCCTTTTCAAGCATGCAATCAAAAACAAGTGGATAAAGCTGGGTTCGGTCATTTCTTTCTAAAAGTTCACCAAACAATGCTTGCCCATCACGCTTGTCCAAAATTCCTGCCTTAAACACTTCTGGAAAAATACACAAAATGTCTTCAAGGTCAAGTTTAAAAACTTTGTCGTGCAACATAAGTTTTTGCTTTCCATCCAGCTTTTTAGAATAAATTTTTTCCAAAAGCTGTGAAATAAATTTGTCTGTGTCCATCACAATTCTCCTTCCTTTTTCATCATAATTTTAATTTTACATTTATTTGCAAAAAATGTCAATTAAAAAAAGGCAAAACCTTGATTGTTTTTGTCTTTTTTGCTTTTAATTAAAATTTTGGTTTTGTAATTTTTGTTAGTTTTCACGATTTTGTTCTTGTTTTTTTGAAATTTTTTGCCGATAAAACATTCCCAAATCTTTTTTTGCTTTAAGTTTGTCGTGGTCAAGGCACATTTCTTCATATTCTAATGTTCGGGCAAACAAACTGTCATGTCTGAACCTAAATTCAAATTGTTTCAGTCTGTTTAGGGCATATTTGTTTGCATCACGCTCCACTGGTTGCATGGAATAAAAAGAATATTCATCCATGTCGCCAACAATGTAACCCTCAAAATTCTTTTTCCATTTTCGTACCTTTGAAAAAAATCCCGGATTTTTTGTTTCAAACACAACATGGTGTTGATAGGCATGACGCCCCTCATGAAAAAGCGTGAACATTCCATCAAACCTTAAAAAATCTTCATAAAAAAACCTTGTGTTAAGATAAATTGTGTTTTTACGAGATGAAAAAAAGCCTTTGGTGTGTTCGTCCATTTCTCGTGGCACAACATATGCCACTGGTCTTCCAAGTTTTTTTGCTTGAATTATCTCAAGTTTTTGAAAAACTTCCAAACGCTGTTGAGGTGAAAGTTTTTCCCATTTGTTAAATTTAAATTTGTTGTAAGTTGAAAATCTAAACATAATTCGCTCCACGCAAAGAATTATACCATTTTTTTTGAGGTTAAAGCAACAAAAAACTTAAGAAAAACAAAAAAAATTTATATTTTTAGTTGAAAATGCTTTTGTTTTGTGCTATAATCATTTTATATTCAAAAATTTAAGGAGAAAAATATGGAAAGAACATACATTATGTTAAAGCCAGATGCAATAAGACGCAACCTTATGGGTGAAATTATTGGAAGAATTGAAAAAAAGGGTTACAAAATTGTTGACATGAAAATGTTTACATTAAATGAACAAATTTTAAGAGAACACTATGCACACATTGTTGACAAACCTTTTTTCCCTGAAGTTGTTGCCTACATGACCTCTGGTCCTGTTGTTGGAATGATTGTTGAAGGCGACAGTGTTATCAAAGGAATGCGTATGCTTATGGGCACAACAAAATATTTGGATGCTCAAATTGGCACAATTCGTGGGGACTTTTCTTGCAACGACCGTGAAAACCTTATTCATGGCTCAGACGCTCCCGAAACTGCTGCTGCTGAAATTAAAAGATTTTTTGGAAAATAAAACACAAAATGCCTGTGAAAATTGGGCATTTTTTTGTTTTTTTATTTTTATTTTAAATTTTTGTGCATAAACTTTTGTTATGATTGAAAGTTTTGTTG
>CAVEAP010000036.1:3078-7785 GCA_963613725.1 Mediterraneibacter torques | reverse complement strand
GCAATATATATTAAAATATATACATCAAAAAATGTTGGGCGAAATTTTAACTAAATTAAAAAACAAAAAGGACAAAAAAATGAGTGAAAAAACAAAATTCAGTTTAATTTCAATTTTTTCAGTGCTTGCAGGGCTGATTTTTTTTGTTTTTTCGGCTGGAATTTTGCTTTTTGGAGTGCAACACAAGGGCAAAATCATCACAAACAATTGGCAGGCGAGTGATGAATTTCAAATTTCAAGCATAAAAACAGTGAAAAAGCAAGCGGGAAAAGATTTTGTGATATTAAACCTTGCCGATGTTCAAATGTGCGACCTTGAAGACATTTTTCATTTTAACACCATCAAAAGCGAAATTGAATTTTTGGTGAAAACCACAAACCCAGACCTCATCACTTTAACGGGTGACCAAACTTGGAGCAGGGAAAACATGGTGAGCCTAAAACTGTTAATAACGCTTCTTGAGGAGTTTAACATACCTTATGCACCTGTTTTTGGTAATCACGACTATGGTTCTGACGGAAATTTTGCAATTGCCAGTCAAACTTTTTGTTGCACTGCCTATGAAAACGCACCACATTGTTTGTTCTCTCGTGGACCAAGCAATCTTGGTGGCTTGGGGAATTATGTGATTAACATCACCGAAAATGGCAAAATTTTCAAAACCCTTTTCATGCTCGATTCAGGTTATGGCAACACAATCACAACACAGCAAATTGAATGGCTAAAATGGAATGCCGAGGGCATAAAAAAAGCAAATGGAGGGCAAAGCCCGCAAGGTGCGTGTTTTCTGCACAAACCTTTGCCCGAGTTTGCTGATGCTTATTTCAAATATTTACGCAAAGATTCCAGCGTAACACAAACAAGCCCCGAAGTTTATGTTTATTATTCGCTTTCGGGTTCAAGACAAAATGGAGCGTTTGAGGTGTTAAAATCTTATGGTGTTTCCGACATTGTTTGCGGACATCAACATGGCAACAATTTTACACTAAAATATCAAGATGTTCGCCTTACTTTTGCTTTAAAAACGGGCGAATTGGGTGGCTTTGTTGACTGTGATGAAGTTTATCTTAATGGGGCAACAACCTTAAGTTTTGGTGAAAGCACCAAAATTGAAAATCATTTTGTGGAGAGAAATCAATTTAAAATATAAAATTTGATGCCATTTTTTACAAAAAAAAGATATTGACTTTTTTTGTCTTTTGTGGTATAATATATCATAGGGAAAGTAGGGGAGAAAAAACACAAAAAGGTGGAAAAATGTATGGTAACACAAAACGAAACATTTAAAGAAAAGCAAGAAAAGAAAATTGCTTTGGAAAAAGAAAAACAAGAAATTGCCGAAGAAATTAAAGTTGAAACTTTGGAAAACGCAAAATTAAAAAAGCAAAAACAAAGTTTGCAAGAAAAATTACAAAACCACAACTTTGATTTTTTCAAACAAACAGAATTGGTTTTGGGTGGCGGAATTGGTGCAACAATTGGGCTTATTCCAGGAACACTTGCAAAAACTTCAGCTCAAATGACTCAAGAAATGGCAATTGGTGGAGTTGCTGGAGCAGTTTTGGGAACTTCCGCAGTTGTTGTTGCTCATGTTTTGGAACGTAAGTTGATGGAGCAAAAACTCAAACAAACCAATGAGCAAATTAAGGAGTCTGAAGATTATTTGAACATGTGTGGAGAAAAACGTGCAGATGTTTGCAATCAAATTCAAAGACTTCACGCAAACAAGCCAAGCAAAGAAGAACGAAAAATATTCAAACAGCAAGCAGAATATGGTTTTGGTCGTAAATAGCAAGCACAAAAAGGTTGAAAATCAGCAAAACAAAAAAGGAACAATGCAGTTTTAAGGCAAGGTTCCTTTTTTTAGTTCCAAAAATCACAGACTGATTTGTTTTTTTGTTTACATTGGCATTTCTTGTGGCATTGCAGGGGTTTTTTCCTCTTCTCCCACAACAACGCACTCGGTGGTGAGAAGGGTTGAACCAGCACTTGCGGCATTTTGAAGGGCAGACCTTGTTACTTTTGTTGGGTCAATAATTCCAGCTTCAATCATGTCAACATAGGTGTCATTAAGGGCGTCATAACCAAAAGATTGATTTTCACTGCTCAAAACTTTTTCCACAACAACACCGCCATCAACTCCAGCATTTTTGGCAATTTGTCTTATTGGTGCTTCCAACGCTTCCAAAACAATTTTTGCACCAATTTTTTCATCACCTTCAAGGGTGTTTAAAAATTCTTTAAGGGCAGGAACACATTTCAAAAGTGCAACTCCGCCACCAGCAACAATGCCTTCCTCAACTCCCGCACGGGTGGCAGAAAGGGCATCATCAATTCTAAGTTTCTTTTCTTTCATTTCAACTTCGGTGGCACTTCCAACCTTAACAACAGCAACTCCGCCAGCAAGTTTTGCAAGGCGTTCTTGAAGTTTTTCACGGTCATAATCGCTTTGAGTGTTTTGAATTTGGGCTCTAATTGATTCAATGCGTTCTTTAATTTTTTGTGGCTCGCCCGAACCTTGAACAATGGTTGTGCTGTCTTTTGTAACAACAATTTGATGAGCCGAACCAAGGTCTTCTGGCTTTGCCTCTTGAAGTGTTTTTCCAAGTTCTTCTGAAATAACATTTGCTCCTGTTAAAATTGCAAGGTCTTCAAGCATGGCTTTTCGGCGGTCGCCATAGCCGGGTGCTTTCACGGCAACACAAGTGAATGTTCCACGAAGTTTGTTAATAACAAGTGTTGCAAGTGCTTCACCTTCAACCTCATCGGCAACAATCAAAAGTTTTCTGCCAGCTTTAATAACTTGCTCAAGAATTGGCAAAATTTCTTGAATGTTCGAGATTTTTTTGTCGGTCAAAAGAATAAGTGCATCATCAAGCACTGCTTCCATTTTTTCCATGTTTGTGGACATGTAACTTGAAGCATAACCACGGTCAAATTTCATGCCTTCAACAACTTCCAAAGTTGTTTCCATGGTTTTGCCTTCTTCAACGGTAATAACACCATCTTTTCCAACTTTTTCCATGGCGGTGGCAATAAGTTTTCCAACTTCTTCATCGCCAGCCGAAATGCTTGCAATTTGCTCAATGGCCTTGAAGTCTTGAACTTCTTTTGATTGCTTTTTAAGGTTTTCGGTTACAACATCAACCGCTTTTTTAATTCCTTTTTTAAGAATGATTGGGTTTGCTCCTGCTGCGGTGTTTTTCATTCCAGCACTAACAATTGCTTGTGCCAGAACTGCAGCGGTGGTTGTGCCGTCACCAGCAACATCGTTGGTTTTAACCGAAACTTCTTTTATGATTTGTGCGCCCATGTTTTCAAATGGGTCTTTAAGGTCAATTTCTTTTGCAATGGTAACACCATCATTTGTTACAAGTGGGGTTGCATATTTGCGTTCCAAAACAACATTAAGTCCTTTTGGTCCAAGTGTGGATTTCACGGTGTCCACCAAAGTGTTAACTCCATTTTCAAGAGCCTTTCGGGCTTCTTGACCAGTTTTTATTAGTTTTGCCATAATTTTTTCTCCTTTTTTTATTCTTCAACAACGGCAAGAACATCGCTTTGTCTTAAAACAACAAGTGTTTCGCCGTCAATTCTAAATTCGCTTCCAGCATATTTTGGATACAAAATTTTGTCGCCGACTTTCAGTTGCATAACAATTTCTTTGCCGTCAACAATTCCGCCAGGGCCAACCGCAAGAACAGTTGCGATTTGTGGCTTTTCTTGACTTCCAGCAAGAACAAGTCCGCTTGCTGTTACTGTTTCGGCCTCCTGTTGCTTGATAACAATGCGGTCAAACAATGGTTTTAATTTCATTTTTTTCACCTCTTTTATTTTTTAGGCTTTTGCCTCATAAAAAATTATAACACACTTTTTGAAATTTGCAAGTGTTAGATGTCAATTTTTTTTTAAAATCAATCAAAAAATAATTTTTTGTTATAACAATTTTTATGTCAAAATTTCAATGTTTTTGTCCATTTTTAGAGTTTTGCACATTATTTTATGTTTTTTTGTGGTTTTTTGTGAAAAATTTTTGCAAATCACAAAAATTTTTTAAATCAAAAGCATAAAGTTTTGTATGAAAAATTATCAAGTGCCATTTTTAATAAAGCGAAAAAAGTCAAAAGTTTTTTGGGGTGTTTTTTTAATTTGTTTTTTCTCGCTTTTTGCTTGTAGTGTTTTTGTGTCTGTTTTTAAAATTTTTGGAGCGGGGAAAAATCAAACAACAGATTTTTTTGTGGTGATGCTAAATTCAAACTTGTCAAGCAAACTTGAAGCAAGTGAGCAAGCACAAACTTTTAAAACACGGGGCGGTGCAGGAGTGCTGTTTTTTGACAAAACTTTTTTTGTTGCAATTTCGGTTTATCAAAACAAAGCCGATGCCACAAAAATTGCACAAAGTCTTACAACCGAAACCCAGCAATTTGTGGTGGAAAAGTTTGAGCAAAAATTTTCAGGGACAAAACAAAACAGTGAGTTTGAAAAATTTTTGAATTTGTTGCTAATGTCTTTTTATGACATTTCGGTGGAACTTGAAAAAGGCACAAAAACGCCAGTTTTGGCAAATCTTGCACTACGAAATTTGCTGACGCAAACAACTTTAAAACATGAACAAGCAATGCAAAGGGGCGATGAGTTTTTTTCAAACATTTTTTTAAATGCCAAAAGCGTGCTGGAATATGTCACCAGCATTGATGTTCTTAACAC
>CAVEAP010000036.1:1713-3068 GCA_963613725.1 Mediterraneibacter torques | reverse complement strand
CCAGCCTTTTGCCTTATGTCAGCGTTGTGCGAGCGGGGGAAATTCAAATTCTAAGCACTTTTGCAAGCCACCGATTTCAAAATCAAACAGTTTAAAAAAATGTTTTGCTGTTTGCCACCAAATGTTTTTCCCATGTTTTTGTGCTAAAATGTGTTGTTTAATTTTACATTTCACTTGCTTTGTTTATAAATTTTAAAATAATTGTTGACACCACCAAAAAATTATGTTATAATGTTAATATATTAAAGGGAGGAGACTTATGGCTTTTTGTAAAAATTGTGGAAACCAAATTGATGACAATGCTCAATTTTGTGGAAAATGTGGTGCTGCAAACAATGTTCAAACCGTAAACTATCAACAAAATGCAAGTGCAAACGGAGAAAGCAGTGTTTGGGGTATTCTTGCAATCGTTTTCTCATGCTTGGGTGGAATTTTGGGACTTATTTTCTCAATCGTATCACTTTGTGTTTACAAACCTGGTTCACCAAACCGTAAGCTTGGTTGGATTGGTTTTGGAATCTCAATGGCATGGATTGTTATTAGCGTTATTATTGTCATTGCGGTTGGCATTGGGGCAGCTGCAAGTGCGGCAGCAGGTTTATATTAAAAAAAAGCGGATTGTCCGCTTTTTTGTTTTTTACAAAAAAGCTACCCAAAAAAACATCAAAAGTCACAAAAAAGATGAAAATTTTCACAAAAATTTCAATATTTTTTAAAAAATGTTTGTGTTTTTCAAAAAATTTTGGTAAAATAAAAGCAGAGTTGGTTAGGAGATAAGATTATGAAAAAAAGAAAGGTTGGGTTAATGCTTCTTTTGTTTGTTGTTACAATTGGGGTTTATTGGGTTGTTTGGCATTTTAAATTTCAAAACGAATTGCGGGAAGAATCGGGCAAAGGAATTTTGCCGGTGGGACACATTATGTTACTTTTGTTTTTGCCAGTGGGTGGATTGATTTACTATGTTGTGTGGCTTTGCACGGTGGAAAAAAATCTTGTGCTTGCGGGCGCCCTTGGGAAAAACCGTTGGTGGCTTCACATAATTTTGTTTTTGCTTGTGATTGGTGTGATTGTAAGCCCACTTGTGTTGCAAGGAAAGGCAAACAAAATTGGCACGGTTGATGCAAGGAACGAAAGCGAAAAAGTAAGTGAACTTAGAACAAACAAATATGCAAAATATCAAACAGCAAAATAAAAAATTTTGTAACATCAAATTTTTTGAAATTAGCAAAACAAAAAGGAACAAAGCAAATGCAAAGTTCCTTTTTTTGTTGTTTTTAAAATACCAAATTTGTGTTTTTGTAATTAAAAATAGCGTTAAGATTTGATTGTAAATTAAAAAAAGTTAAAGTTTTCCA
>CAVEAP010000036.1:0-1703 GCA_963613725.1 Mediterraneibacter torques | reverse complement strand
AAATTTGGCTTTGCTCTTGACAAGTTTTGCTGGGTGTGATATAATGCAATTTGCCAAGAAAGGAGATAAAATGGGCCATACAGTTCAAGATTTTGTTGAAGGAATTTTAGATGAGGAGCGGAGAGAATACAACATTTTAGATGTTCGATTTTTTGAGGTTTTTTCAGGAAGCAAACACAATGAAAAATATTTTGTTGTGCCAGTTTTTTTGGATTATGAAAACGGAATGTTAAAAGACCTTAGAACAGGAAAATGTTATGAGGGCGACCTTAAACTTGTGATAACAACCTCAAAAGAGATGGAGGGCGAAGTTGACCTTAACAAAATTTTGAAAACAACTTCGGCTGAAGCAAATCTTTTTCGGGACTACATTGGAAAAGGTCGTGCCATTAAAGGTGCTTTAAGTTCGGCAAGTAATTTTTGCAGAAAAGTTGTGAACAAGGCAGACAAAAACAAAAAATCAACATATGTTCCCGAAAAACTAAAAGACATGGCTTCAGCCGATGAAAGACACGCAAAAATGTTGGTTTCAAAAGAGGACCTTTTGTGTGTGGCAGACAGCTCTAAAACAGTTTTGGAAGAGAAGAAATCTTTGTTTGGTTTTGGGCTTTCTTTTTAGAACAGAAAAGTGTTTTGCAAAAAAACATACAAAAAACAACAAAAAAACCTTAAAAAACACTAAAATTTTTTAACTTTTAACAAAAATCTTTTAAAAGCAGTTGGTTGCTTGTTTTAAAAACTAACAAAAAAGAGTATGAAATCATACTCTTTTTTTTGTAATATTTTCAGTTCACAAAAATGTGGTTGCTTGTTTTTTTGTGGTTGCAAATTTCTTGCAAGGTCAAAGAACCAAAATGTTAATTGTTTTAGATTTGAGTTGCTGGCTGAAAATCAGGTTCTTGCGGAGTTTCTTCAAACTGACTTGCATAGAGTTCGGCATAAAATCCACCTTTTTCAAGCAGTTGTTTGTGATTTCCGCTTTCAATAATATCTCCATTTTTCATAACCAAAATCAAGTCGGCATTTTTGATTGTGGAAAGTCGGTGAGCAATTACAATTGATGTTCGCCCTTGCATAAGTTTGTCCATGGCGTTTTGAATTAAAATTTCGGTTCGGGTGTCCACATTTGAGGTGGCTTCGTCCAAAATCAGCATTGGAGCGTTGCTTACCATTGCTCTTGCAATTGTTACAAGTTGTTTTTGCCCAGACGAAAGGTTTGCTTCTTCGTTTAGCATGGTGTTGTAGCCCTCTGGCAAAGTGCGAACAAAGTGGTCAAGTCCAACCGCTTTACAGGCTTCCTCAACTTTTTCTTGCGGGGTGTTTGGGTTTCCAAAAACAATGTTTTCCTTGATTGTTCCCTCAAAAAGCCAAGTGTCTTGCAAAACCATGCAAAACAAATCGTGCACATTTTTGCGAGTTAACTCTTTTGCATCTGTGTCATCAATCAAAATTTGTCCGCTGTCCAGTTCATAAAATCTCATCAAAAGGTTTACGATTGTGGTTTTGCCCGCTCCAGTTGGTCCAACAATTGCCACTTTTTGCCCGGGCAAAATAGTTGCCGAAAAGTCTTTTATGATTGGTTTTTGTTCGTCATAACCAAAATGAACATTTTTGAATTCAATTTTGCCTTTTGCATTTGTTAAGACGGCAGTTTTTTGGCTTTCATCTTCAAGTTCTTTTTCTTCCAAAAATTCAAAAACTCT
>CAVEAP010000035.1:3347-8167 GCA_963613725.1 Mediterraneibacter torques | reverse complement strand
AAATTTAAAAATGCTTTGGCTTTTGGTGTTTGCAAAACATGGTCTGGGCAATTTAGAAGCCACAACAACACATCTTTTTTTGTTGGGAACAAAAATTTTGCAAGGTTTTTGTTGCTTCCAAAAAAATTTTTGTCTTGCAAATAGGTTGAAATGGGAACAATATCCAAAAAATGTTCTTTACAAAAAAACATCTGCCCCAAATTTAAAAGCACTTGGCTTGGTTCAGTTTCGGCTGATTTTGTGTTGCGAGGATAAGTTAGGCAAATCATTTTTTGAGCAAGCGCCAAATTTTCAATGATTGTTTCAATGGTTTTTTGGTTAATTTGTTTTATGGTTGGATTTATGTCAATTTTGGTTAAAAGTGCAATGTCGGAGTCGCTGATAATTCCAACATCTTTCATAAATGCTGGCAATCTGTCTTGTGTTGCTCCTAACACAAAAACATAAGGTTTTGGTTCAAACATGCTGGACAGCATTTGCCCAACAAAAACACTGTTTGTGCCCATTGGAAGTGGCACCATTGTGCTGGTTTTTAAGGAAACAGCAAACATATCACAAAATTCATCAAAAGTGCTTTCTTCCTCACCCAAAACCATGGACATTTGCTCCAAAATTTTTCCAAACTTTTGTGGACATTGTCTGAAAATGCTTGATTGTTTTAGGTTGCCACATTTTTCAAAAAAAATTGAAAGTTCTTCACACTTTTTTTCTAATTCAAAATTTTCATAAAAACTTTGCACCGCAAAGCAAAAATCTTGCAAAGTTTTGGCTTGTTTTGTTTTTTGGTTAAAATCTTCAAGTTTTGCTGAAATTTCAAGTTTTTTTTCATCAAAGGCTTTAAGATTTTCATCAACATTTTTTAGGGTTAAAGGTTTTGTCCAAAGTGTGCCAACAAGTCCAAATTTTTTGGCATAAAAATCAAAGGTTTGCTTTTCTTGTTCATCAAGATTCACAAGTCCATTGGACACGAGCCTTAAAACATCATCAGTTTGATAACCAAACTTAACCACATCAAAAAGTGCATTAAAAAGTTTTGCAAGTTCAGTGGTGTCAAGCCCAACATCTTGATCCATCCAAAAAGGAATTTGATAACGCTCAAAAACATTTTGCAAAATTCCTTGATAGGTCTGTAGGTCGCAAACATTCAAAACAATGTTGTTAAATTTTTCACCCTGTCCCACAAGCCACAAAATTTTTTTGGCAACAAAAGTAACTTCTTCTTCCAAATTTTCCGCCGAAAACATTTGAACTTCGTTTTCAAAAATTTCTTGTTTTTGGGGCTCCAAGCAAAACAAATTTTCGGTGATGGCTTTGTTTGTTTTTGTTTGAGTGTTTTTGCACAAAACAATGTTTGGTTTTAGATTTAGTTCTTCAAAAACAATGTTTAGCGCTTTTTTTGTGTCAAGCAAAAAACAGTCCGCATTTGGCTGGTCTTTTTGGGGAAGTTTTAGAGTTAATGACACACTTTTTGCACACTTTATGCTGTTTTTGATAACATCAAAATCTTGGGCTGTAAAATCTTGAAAATTACAAAAATGAACATCTTTCCCCTCAAAAATTTGAGAAGATTTTAACTTTTCACACAAAAGTCCAATTTTGTTGTTGCTGTCAACAAAATTTTGCTCAATAAAATTTTCATAAAGATCATAGATAACCGCAATATCTTGCATTTTTTGTTTTAGGTTGCCACCTTTTAGGTCTTCCACCGAATTTTTTAGCATGGTTGGAGTTATTTTGCAACTTTTTAGTTGTGAAATGCTGTCGAACAAACTTTGAGCAAAGGTTGTTGTTATGGGAATTGACGAAAAACAAACAAATTTGTCTTTGTTCTTTTTTAACAAAAATTGAACAATCATAACAGCGTCAAGCATGCTTAAAACTTTTTTTGTTGGATTTTTTCCAATAACAAGGTTTGCAAGTCTGGACAAACTTAGAACCTGAAAATCAAAACTGGCTGTCAAATTTAGTTTTTCCATAACAAGACGCTCGGCAGACAAACTGAATCGGTCGGGAACAATCACAAATTGTTCAATTCCGCTTTCAATTCCCTTTCCAATCAATTTTATTTGCTCATCAACAGCATCAAAACTGTTGTTTGACACAAAAAGATTAACTTCCATGTTTTCACCTCAGCAACATTATACAACAAAAACACAAAAAAAGCAAAATATTTTTAAACAAAAAAAAGAACACCAATTTTGTGTTCTGTTTTTTGTTTAATGGTGCCACATATTTCCTCTTTGGGCTGTCAAATCTCTTTGCGGTCAGCAACAGCACGAGTTAATGTTACCTCATCAACATATTCAAGTTCACTGCCAAGCGAAACTCCTTGCGCAATTCTTGTTGTTTTTATGCCCAAATTTTTTAGGAGTTTTGCAATGTAAAGCGCAGTTGCCTCGCCTTCAACCGTAGGACTGGTTGCCATGATGACTTCTTGAACATCATATTTTGAAATACGCTCTAAAAGTGGTTTTATGGCAATGTCATCAGGGCCTTTTCCGTTAAGTGGATTTAAAAGCCCATGAAGAACATGAAAAGTTCCTCCAAAATCTTTGACTTTTTCCATTGCCAAAATGTCTTTTGGTTCTTCAACCACACACACAATTTTTTGATTGTTTTTTTGACAAATTGAGCAAACCTCGGCATTTGTCCAATTTCCACAAATTTTGCAAAAATGAACACTTTGCTTTGCGTTTAGCATTGCATCAGCAAAACTTTGAACCTCTAGGGTGGACATGTTTATGATTTTGTAGGCATAGCGTGTTGCGGTTTTTTTGCCAACGCCCGGAAGCCGTGAAAATTCTCCAATAAGTTTTTCAATTGGCTCAATAAAATTTTTCAAGGTTAAATCATTCCTCCTGGAAGACCCGGCATTGCCTCCTCAAACGCTTTGTCAATTTGGCTGTTTGCATCATTTACGGCCGCTTTGATTAAATCTTCAAGCATTTCGATGTCATCTGGATCAACAACTTCTGGTTTTATTTTTAAAGCCACAAGTTCTCGTTTTCCATTCATTTTAAGTTCAACCATTCCGCCCCCACTTGTTGCCGTGAACACCGAAGATTCAAGTTCCTCTTTTTGTCTTTGAATTTTTTCTTGCATGGCTTGGGCTTGCTTCATAAGTTGTTGCATATTCATTCCGCCACCGCCAAATCCGTTAAATCCTGCCATAATTTTTATTTCCTTTTAATTTTGTTTTTTGTTTATGGATAACCCCAATTTTTCGCTGAGGAGTTTTGCTGTGTCTGGCTTTTCCTCGCTAACTTGATTGATTATCTTTATGTTATAATTATACCCAAGTTTTTTGAAACACGCAACTAAATAAGCATAATTTTCTGATTTTTTTAACATTTCTGATATGATTGAATTGGTGGCTTCAATCAAAAAGTTGTTTTGTTCAATGTTGGTGTGAGTTATTTCAACACACATTGCATGAAGAACATCATTGTCTTTGCTCATCAAAAGAAGCACTTGCCCCCAAATTTTACGGGGAGTTGGAGCAACTTCTTGAGTTTTTGGAGTTTGCATTAGTGGTTCTGAACCTGTTTGATTTTGATTTAAGCAAACATCAATGGCGGTTGTTTCAAGCAAAAGTTGTGGAAAACTTGCAAATTTGAGTTCTTGCTCGGTTTTGCTGAAAGATTGAAGGGCAAAATTTAGTGTTTTCAAAGAAACATTTTTTACAATTTCCAAAAGATTTTGTTTTGTTTCATCATCAAGCAAAACCAAACCGTTTGAAGCACTTCCGCTTTTTAGAACAAGCATGTTACGAAACATTTTTGTCATGTCATTTGCAAGTGCTGTAAGGTTTTTTCCGCTTTTTGCTTCACTATTAAGCACGCTCAAAAATTCTGAAATGTTGCCACTTAGAACCTCAAAACAAAGTTTTTGCAAAATTTTTGTGTCGCTTGCACCCAAAACTTCCAAAACATCTTGTTGTTTTATTTTTCCATTTGCATAACTTGCGCACATGTCAGCAACCGACAAACAATCTCGCACACTTCCGTTGCCTGCTTTTGCAATTTGCATTAAGGCATCATCTTCTGCCATGATTCCACTTTTTGCAAAAATGTTTGAAAGCAAATTTTTTAGGGTGTTTTGGTCAACAAGCCGAAAATCAAATCTTAGAACTCTGGACAAAATTGTTGCTGGAAGTTTTTGTGGTTCAGTGGTTGCCAAAATGAAAATTATGTGTTTTGGAGGCTCTTCAAGTGTTTTCAAAAGTGCATTAAAAGCACTGTCGGTTAACATATGAACTTCATCAATAATGTAAACTTTGAATCTTCCATTAAGTGGTGCATATTTCACCTTGTCACGCAAATCTCTGATTTCATCAACACGGTTGTTGCTGGCGGCATCAATTTCAATGATGTCCATGTTGTTTGAAAGTGCCAAATTTTTGCATGCTTCACACTCCATGCAAGGAGAACCATTTTTTGGATTTTGGCAATTAACCGCTTTTGCAAAAATTTTTGCAACACTGGTTTTTCCTGTTCCCCTGCTTCCGCAAAACAAATAGGCATGCCCAATTTGATTGTTTTGTATTTGATTTTTCAGTGTTCTTACGATATGGTCTTGCCCAACAACTTCCTCAAAACTGGTTGGTCTGAATTTACGATATAATGCTAAATACATTTTAACCTCCAAAACATTTTTTTAGTTTTTCTTTTGTTCTTGTTATTGCATTTGAAATGCTTTTTGCATCTTTTTTTGTTTTTTGTGCAATGTCTGAAATAGAAAAACCTTTTAAAAACATGGCAAAAACTTGAAATTCAAAATTACTAAGAACTGCTTTTGCTTTTTTTGTGATTTCTTTTTTC
>CAVEAP010000035.1:0-3337 GCA_963613725.1 Mediterraneibacter torques | reverse complement strand
ATCTAGGACAATCATTCCTTGGTCACTTAAGGGAAGCGAAGTGTTTAGGTTGTTTTGTTTGTTACGCAAACTTTTCCGCACCGCCATTTGAACTTGCCTTAAAATGCAAACATAGGCAAAAGTTTGAAAACTTGCATTCTTTTCTTTGTTGTAACTTTCAATGGCTTTGTAAAGTCCAATCATGCCTTCTTGAATCAAATCTTCCTCATCTCCATCAAGCAAAAAATAATGCCTGCTTATGCTTTTTACCATTGGTTTAAATTCTTCAAGCAAAGTTTCAAGTGCTGTTTCATCACCATTTTTGTGTTTTTGTTGCAAATTTAAAATTTCATCTTGTGTTATCATTTTGAGGCTTCACTCCTTTGTCTTATTGCTTCAAAAACAGCAATTCCACAAGCAACACTTGCATTCAAAGAATTGACTTTTCCAAACATTGGAAGAGTTAAAATTCCATCACAATTTTTTTTGACCAAAGCACTTGTGCCATAGCCTTCACTTCCAATAACCAAAGCAAGTGGCCCTTTAAGGTTTTGCTGATAAATGTTTGTGCCACCAAGTTCCACCGCAAAAACCCACAACCCTTTTTGTTTTAGAAATTCAATTTCGTGATTTAGGTTTGTAACTTTTGCAATTTTTGTGTGAGCAATTGCCCCCGCACTTGTTTTTGAAACTGTTTCGTTCACATTACACGCCCGATGTTTTGGAATGATGATTCCATGCACCCCAGCACATTCACAAACACGAATAACACTTCCCAAATTGTGAGGATCTTCCACTCCATCTAAAATGACAACAAAAGGTGGCTCGCCTTTTTTGTCGGCATCGTCAATAATGTCTTGAACACTACAATATCTAAAATCTTCAACCTCAGCAACAAAGCCTTGATGATGAAGCCCTGAACATAATTTGTCCAATTTTTGCTTGTCCCAACATTCAATTTTTGTGTTTGCTTTTTTTGCTAACCTTAAAATTTCATTGTCCTTTTCGGTCAAATTTTTGCTAACATAAAGTTTGAACACCGCTTTGTTGGCTCTTAATGCTTCTGTAACTGCATTTCTTCCACAAATAATCATAATTTCACCCCATCAAAAGACATTGCCAAAATTTCACTAAGCCTTGAAAATTGACTGCTTAAAAACAAATAGCCCAAAAGTGCTTCAAAAGCAGTTGAGCGTTTGTAATCGGCAAGCCCCGAATTTTTGCTTTTGCTTGAAGTGTGCGTGTTTCTGGCACGCCTTACAATGTCTTGCTCGGTTTCTGTGAGGTTTGGTTTGATTTTGTCCAAAAATTCACTTTGGCTGTGAGCATTTACAAGTGCAGTTGCTTTTGTGTGAAAAGTTCCTGACTTTGCGTGTTTGTTAAGCACTTTTGTTCTTGCAAAAAGCGTGAAAAAAGCATCACCAACAAAAGCAAGTGTGGTGATTGGCATTGCAAGAACTTCATCTTCTGAAAAATTTTGGTTGTCAAATAATAATTCCATGATTTTTATTATAACACAACAAAAAAAAATTTTCAACCAAATTGTGATTGTTTTTTTGATTTGATAAGTGCTGTTTTTGCTTTAAAAATTGTGTTTTGATTGATTTTTAGTGGTTATTTAGATTAAAGCACCCAACAATTCCGCAAAAAATTTGATAGGCAACTTGATTTTGATAATCATCGGTGAGCAAAAGTGCTTCTTCTTCCCTGTTTGAAAGATAACCGCACTCAACCAAAACACTTGGAATTTGCGAGCATGTTAGGATGTAAAAATCTCCTTCCTTTGCTGATTTCCGTGCATTTGGCAAATTTTTTTGAAACAAATTTTGCATATTTTGTGCCAAGTTTTTGCTTGTTTCATCATTTGGTTTAAAAAACACTTGTGCCCCTTTTGCCGAAGAATCTTCAAAAAAATTCATGTGAATGCTTACCACCAAATCGGGCTGTGCTTTTTCTATGATTTTTTTGCGAGCCTGCATGTCTTTTTTCTTAAATCCACTCGCAAAAACACCATAAAGCCCTTCTTGTGAGGTTCGGGTTTGCACAACATTTGCATTTAGTGATGTTAAAAGCCCTTGCAGTTTGTTTGCAATTTTCAAATTAAGGTCCCGCTCATAAACCCCACTTTTGCCTTGACTTCCGCCGTCAATTCCGCCATGCCCCGCATCAATTACAACACAAAAACCTTTTGACGGGCTTGCCGAAACCAAAACTTGCGTGCTCCAATACATTGTGGCAATTACCACCAAAAGCATACAAAAACCGCAAATTGATGCCATCATTTTTTTTGTAAAAACTAAAAACATGGTTTAATTTATGAAATATTTTTCTTTAAAATAACAAAAAAGTGACATTTATGCCACTTTTGATGCTCTTAATGTTATTTTTCCATTGGTGTTGTCAATGTTAATCCCCGAAAAATCCTCGGTGTAACTTGTTGGCTGGTTGTTGTAGGCACAAACCCACTCGGTGTCACTTTTTTGGTTGATGGTGGTTTTTTGTGTTGAAGTCCATGTTGTCATGTTTGCATCAACATTTCCGCCAATTGTTGCCCACTTTAAAAGAAGTGTTTCAATTTGCGGAATTGTTAGGTCAATTTTTCCAGAGGTTGTGTTGAAAACACTAATTTTCTTTTCCATGTTTGAAGCAAATGAACCTGTTATGTTGCAATTGCTTGAAAGGTTTGCTTTTGTGGCATTCACATTAACTTCACCCGAAGCGTTTGAAAAATTGATGTTTCCACCATTGCTGTTAATGTTGATTTCTATTGGTTCGTTTTGAACACAATCAATTGTTATGTTGCCATTGTTTGTTTTGAGTTTCAGTGTTCCATGAGGCTCGGAAAAGGTAACTTGCCCGTTTTGACTTTCCCATTCAACAACGCCCAAAGTCTTTTTGAAATTACACCCACCAGAAGTCATTGTTGCAATAATGCTTCCTTCAATGTTTTCACAATCAAAAGAACCCGATGTTCCTTTTAGATGAAGTCCGCTTTTTAGAGTGTCAATTTTTGTTTTTGTTTCACCCATGTCCAAATCTGCATATTGAAAAACATTTTTTGCTTCAAAAATTCCTTTTGAAGATTCCACTTTCAGTGAACCATAAACATCTCCCAAAACAACATGACTGTTGTAGGTTTTTATGGTAAGCATGTTTGCCTCGTTTGTTTCATTTCCAAATTTTGGAAGATTGATGTAGCCCGAAAATTTTGAAATGCTGAGATTGGTGTCGCACAAAATGTCTTTTGCATTAGTTGTTAAAATGTCACCTTTTTCTTTTGAGATGTTAAGAGTGCTTGAACAACTGAAATTGTTTAGGTTAACTGTTCCCGAAGTTGAGTTAATTGTTAAATTGTTTG
>CAVEAP010000034.1:6339-8252 GCA_963613725.1 Mediterraneibacter torques | reverse complement strand
AATATGAAGTATGTAAAAGAAGTAACAGAATATTGTTTTAAAAATTTTTGGTTTGTGATGCTTTATGCAATTATCCCAATTGTTTTTGTGGGACTGTTGTTGCATCCTTTTCAGTTTATTGAATTTTTGTTTACATATCCAACAGTTGTACCAAATTTTGAAGGTTTTTCAAACTTTTTTCATGCAATCATTCCTTTTGACATCTTAACAATTTCAATGGGAGTTGTTGCTATTGTTTTGTGTGCAGTGCTTTTGTGCATGCTTTTAGGTCGTGTTGAAAGGCATTTTAGAACGGGGCAAAAAAATTCTGAATTCAATGCTTCAGATTTTAACAACAACTTTTTAAGTGTTTTGTTTGCCATTTTCTTTTTGTTCCTTTCAGTTTTTGTAATTGAAATTATTGCAACACTGTTAATCATGTTTTTTGACTTTTTGTTTGCAAAACATGGTTTGGTTGTTCTAAGTTCAATTTTTGTTTGCATCATTGGAATTCTAAGTTTTTGCCTAATTGCTTTTTTGGTTTTGCTTTTTGGCATTGCTTCTGCCGACAAAATGATAATGGGTTCACCATTTTCTTCGGCAATTGGAACAGCATTTAATGCCATCAAAAAAAACACCGCAAAAATTCTTTGGGCAACACTTTTGCCATTTGCTTTTGCCATAGTGTTAACACTTTTGGGGGCTTGGCTAAATCTTGTTTGGCTCAGCAACCTGTTATCGCTTTTTGTGATGATACCTTACATGTGTGTGCTTGTCATGATTGTGTTTTTTGACTACTATGATTTGCCACGCTATGACACAAGACCTTATTACAGTTTAAAATAGGTGAAAAATGATTGTAGAAAACAGTATAAAAATAAGTTTGAATAAATCAAGTTTGATTTGGAAAATATTGCTATATCAAATAATAGCAATTGTGCTTGTTGGTGGAATTTGTCTTGCTTTGTTTTATCCACTTTTTGACCATCTTTTTGAAAGTGGACTTTTCACACAAGCAAGCAAGCTTTTTGCTGACAACATCTACAATTTTAATGTTGGGGGAGTTATGGCAGAGATTGGGGCATTTGTGCAACAACTTTTTGATGTCATTTCTTCAAATTCAACCTTAATGGTGCAAGCAATTTTATTTGTGGTTGTGTTTGTGTTTTTAACAAACCTTGCAAACTCTTTAATGGAAATTCCAGTTTGTGAAGTTGTCTATGGCTACATGGGCAGTTACACAAAACTCAATTTCACAGGCAGTTTTGTTAGCAACCTTTGGAAAGGCACAAAATTCAGTTTTTGCAAACTAATCACCACAACAATTTGGGATGTTGGCATTTGCGCTTTGCTTGTTTTTGGAATATTGCAATTTGGACATTCGCACATTTTAGACGCAATTCTTCCAGTGGCACTCATATTTGGCACAATTGTTTTGTTTTCTTTAAAACAAAGCATATTTGCCCTTTGGCTTCCAAACCTTGTAACAAACAATCAAAAAATTTGGAAAAGTTTTTCGTCAGGCATCAAAATTGCTTTCAAAAACTTTAAAACAGTTTTTGGCATAACAATTGCCTATGTGGTTGTGCTTTTTGCCATCAACTTTGGCATTGGAATTTTAACTTGCGGAGTGGGGCTTTTGTTCAGCATTCCAGCAAGCATTTTGCTTTTTATTGTGCTTCACACCATCATGTTCTTTCATTTTTGTGGGCTAAAATATTATGCCGACAAAGACACAATCATCACACCAAAAAAACTAGAAGATATGGAAAAACTAAAAAATCTTGAAAAAATAATTTAACAAAAAATTTAAAAGGAGAAAAAATTGAATACAAAAACTACTCAAAAAAATCAAACTGCTTCAAAAACGCAAGAAGCAAAAGTTGGGCAAACTTTTCAGCAAAGCCCAAACATAAAAAAACGAGTTTTTGAAC
>CAVEAP010000034.1:0-6329 GCA_963613725.1 Mediterraneibacter torques | reverse complement strand
GTTTTTGGACGCAAAGATGCAAAAAAAAGTGCACCAAAAATGTATCAAGACTCAAAATTTAACAAAAACAAACTAAAAATAATGTTCTTTGGTGGGGTTGGTGAAGTTGGAAAAAACATGACCGCACTTTGCTATGGTGATGACATTATTGTTATTGACTGTGGAGTTGCTTTCCCCGACAACACCATGATGGGGGTTGACCTTGTTGTTCCTGACATGACCTATCTCAAGCAAAACGCAAGCAAAATCAAAGGAATTTTCATCACCCACGCACATGAAGACCACATTGGCTCACTTCCTTACTTCTTAGATGATGTCAAAGCCCCAGTCTATGCTTCAAGACTCACAATTTCAATGATTGAAGGAAAACTTCGAGAGCATCCAAACGCAAAACTAAATGCAAGAGTGGTAAAACCAAAAGATGTTGTGAAAGTTGGATGTTTTCAAGTTGAATTTATTCATGTAAATCACTCAATTGCGGGTTCTCATGCTTTGGCAATCAAAACGCCTGTTGGAATGGTTGTTCACTCAGGAGATTTCAAAATTGACTTCACCTCTCCACTTGAAGAAACCACCGACATTGCTCGTTTTGGTGAACTTGGACAAAATGGAGTGCAACTCTTTTTGTGTGAAAGCACAAATGCCGAGTTTGAGGGCTTCAGCCTTAGTGAAACTGTGGTAAAAAACACCCTTCACAGTTTGTTTGAACAACACAAAAACAAGCGTATTGTCATCACAGTTTTTGCCTCAAATGTTCATCGTATGCAACAAATCATGTATCTCGCAAAAGAGTTTGGCAGAAAAATTGCATTTGCAGGGCGAAGCATGATTAACAACATGGAACTTTCTATGAAATGTGGTGAAGTTATTTTTGACAAATCAATTGTTGTTGACATGGCAAAAATCAAAAATCTAAAACCTCATCAAGCGCTTGTGCTTTGCACAGGAAGTCAAGGACAAGAAACAACCGCTCTTGCAAGAATGGCTCGTGGCGAATTCCAAGGTTTAACACTTGGCGACAAAGATGTTGTAATTTTTTCATCTTCACCAGTTCCGGGAAATGAAAAAGCCGTTTCTCAAATTATCAACAAACTTATTGACCAAAAAGTTGAAGTTGTTTACAACGACCTTGCTTCTGTTCATGCTTCTGGGCATGCTTGTCGTGATGAATTTCGAATTATGCACCGCCTTGTAAAACCAAAATATTTTGTTCCAGTGCATGGTGAATCAAAACATCAACTTGCACACAAAAAACTTGCAATGGAACTTGGAATGAAAGAGCAAAACATTTTTGTTCCACACAATGGTTCAGTGCTTGAAGTTACTCCTCAAGGCATCAATTTCACCAATGATGTTGTGTCTGGAGCAAAACTTGTTGATGGTTGTCTTATGGGAGATGCTCAAAGTCCAGTTCTTTCCGACCGCAAACTTTTGGCGGATGATGGTGTTTGTGTTGTTTCAATTGGCATAAACTTCAGGCAAGGTTCAGTAACACGGGCTCCAGAAATTTTGTCAAAGGGCTTTGTTTACAATGATGAAACAAACAACATTGCCGAAGAGGGCAAAAAAGCCGTTCAAAAATCACTTGCAAAAATGGATTTAACAAGTTCCGACAAAGCCTCTTTAACAGCTCACATAAAACAACTTTTGGCAACAACTTTTTACAGACTAACCGAAAGAAAGCCTGTGATAATTCCAATTGTTATGGAAGTTGAAAAATAAAAATGCAAAAAATATTAGATGAAATGGAAAGTTATGCAAATCAGCACAAAATTTGCATAGTGCGACCAAAAACTCGCCAATTTTTGATTGATTTGTGCAAAAAAAACAATCCAAAAACAATTCTTGAAGTTGGAACAGCAATCGGTTTTTCCGCTTCAACAATGCTGTTAAATTGCGATGCAAACATAACTTGTGCTGAAGCAAGTGCTCCAAACATTGTGCTTGCAAAACAAAATTTTGAAAAACTTGGACTAAGTGAGCGGGTGAACATTGTTTTTGGAAATTGCCTTAACACTTTGCCTGAAATAAATCAGCAATTTGATTTGATTTTTCTTGATGGACCAAAAGGGCTTTATCCCGACATCTTAAAACTTTTGCTTCCAAAACTTGCAAAAAATGGTGTTTTGGTTGCAGACAATGTGTCTTTTCGTGGCATGGTTGATGGCAAAAGTCAAATAACAGAACCTCGCTTTGAAATAACAGTTAAAGCACTAAAAACTTTTTTAAATGACTTAACAAGCAACCCTTTGCTTGAAACACAAATTTTTTTTGACCTTGATGATGGTGTTGCTGTTGCAAAATGGAGAAAAAATGACTAAAAAACTAGAACTTTTGGCGCCAGCGGGCGACAAACAAAAACTTGAAACAGCGTTTTATTTTGGTGCAGATGCTTGCTATTTTGCGGGCAAAAAATGGGGGCTTAGGTCCTTTAGCACAAACTTTGAAGAAGATGAGTTAGAGTCTTACATTGACTATGCTCACAAACTTGGAAAAAAAGCATATATAACAGTAAACATTCAGGCACACAACAGTGATTTTTGTGGGCTTGCTGACTATTTAAAGTTTTTATATGACATTCATGCTGATGCAATTATTGTTTCCGATGCTGGCATACTTTCGCTAAGCAAACAAGTTGTTCCAAATTTGGAAGTTCACTTGTCCACACAAGCCTCTGCAAGCAACAAATATTCCGCAAAATTTTGGGCAGATGCAGGGGCAAAACGCATTGTGCTTGCTCGAGAACTCAGTCTTGAAGAAATCAAGGAAATTCGTGATTATTTGCCACCCGAAGTGGAACTTGAAGCCTTTGTTCATGGGGCAATGTGCATAAGTTATTCTGGAAGATGCTTGCTTTCAAACTATTTGGCTGGTCGTGACAGCAACCGAGGGGCGTGTGTTCAGGCATGCAGATGGGAATATAAAATTCAAGAAATTTCACGCTCGGGTGATGGTCTTGAAATTCAAGAAGATGCTCGTGGAACTTACATTTTAAACAGCAAAGACCTTTGTATGATTGAATATTTGCCCGAAATGATTGAGGCTGGAATCACAAGTTTTAAGATTGAAGGAAGAATGAAATCACCTTTTTATGTTGCAACAACCGTAAACGCCTACAAAAGGGCTTTTGAACTTCTAAAACAAAATCTAGAAGAATACAAAAAACAAGTTCCTCTTTTAAAACAAGAACTTCAAAAATGTAGCCACCGCCAATTCACCACAGGTTTTTATTTGGGAGAGCGAGGAGAACAAGCCCTAGACAGCAGTATGCCAATATCTAGTGCTGAATTTATGGCGGTTGTAACCGAAGATGCAAAAGATGGATTTTGCAAACTAGAACAACGCAATCGTTTTAAGGTGGGAGATGTTTTGGAAGTTTTGTCGCCAAACGAAAATTTTGGAAAAACTTTTAAAGTCACAGAAATGTTCAACCAAAAAGGCGAGCCAGTTCAAGATGCTTTGCGTGTTCAAGAAACTTTGAGTCTAAAAACTGACCTAAATTTACATAAAAATGACATTTTAAGAAAACAAAAAAACTAGTTTTGTTTAATGTAATTAAAAAAAACAAAAGGAGAATTTTTAATATGCCAGAAGTTTTTGGGTGGCAACATCTAACATTTTTAGCGGTTTTCACTGTTATATCAGTTGTGGCAATACTACTTGCAAAAAAATTTTTAAAAACAAAAAAACAACAAACAATTTTCATAAAAGCAATTGCTTTTTTGTTGCTGTTTAACCTTGTTCTGTTAAGGGCTGAAATGGCTCGCATTTTGGAAATTAAATATCTCATTCCAACCTCAATTTGTTCATTAACAAGTTTGGTATTTGCCGTGTTGGTGCTTTTTGGAAAACCAAACATGAGGGCATATCATTGTTTTTGGTATATGGCAATTGGAGGAGGATTGATAACTTTAATCTATCCAGACTTTATCAGTCAAAATCAATCTATTTTTTACCTTAGCACCATCACAAGTTTTCTTCATCATGGTTTGTGCGTTGTGCTTGCAATTTCAATGTTGGTGTTTGGTTGGTTCAAACCAGAATTAAAAAAAGTCTATTATTTCCCAATGATGTTTTGTGTTTATATTGTGTTAGGAGCATTTGAATGGCATGTGTTAAACACCCCTGAAGCAATGAATTTAACAAAGCCTTTGCTTAGTGGCACACCATTTAACATTTGGTTTATATGGGCAGTTAGCACAGGAATTGTTGTTGTGGTTGCATTAATCACTGAATTGATTAGAAAAGCCCTAAACTCACGCAAACAAAAATTGCAACCTGAAGAAATTAAAAGTTAGTTGGGATTTGTGTTAATCAACAAAAATCACTTAAAAAAGGAATTTTGCCTAAAATTTGCAAATTTCCTTTTTGTTTTATAACGACTTTAAATCTCAAGTTTTTTGTGCTGGTGGCAATCAACCAAAATTTATGCCAATCTTTGTTTTTTCAAAAAAAGTTAAAATTTTTGCCAAAAAATGCAAAAAATGGGGGTTTTAAAAACTTTTAATCAAAAAACACTTTATTTTTTTGGGGTTTTGTTGTATAATTATTTCATAAATTTTTTTAGGAGAATTGACTTATGTTTGGATTATTTTTATCAGACAACAAAAGAAGTTTGAAAAAACTTGAAAAAATGGCACAAAAAGTTGAAGAATTAGAGCCAAAATATCAAGCAATGACAAATGAGGAACTTCAAAAACAAACAGATGTTTTAAAGAAAAGATTGGCAGATGGTGAAACGCTTGATGACATTTTGTATGATGCTTTTGCTGCTGTCAGAGAGGCGAGTTTCAGAGTTTTGAACATGAAGCATTTCCATGTTCAAATTATTGGTGGAATTGTGCTTCATCAAGGTCGTATTGCCGAAATGTACACGGGTGAAGGAAAAACCTTTGTTGCGGTTTTGCCCGCCTACTTAAATGCTCTTAGCGGAAAAGGTGTTCATGTTGTAACCGTAAACGAATATTTGGCAACTCGTGATGCCGAATGGATGGGAAAAGTTCACAATTTCATGGGAGTTAGCGTGGGTGTTTCACTTGCTCAAATGAAACCAGCCGAAAAGAAAAAAGCCTACAGTTGCGACATCACTTACTGCACAAACAACGAACTTGGTTTTGACTATCTTCGGGACAACATGGTGCGTAAAGCCGAGGACAGAGTTGCAAGAGGCTATAACTTTGCAATTATTGATGAAGTTGACAGCATTTTGATTGATGAAGCCCGAACCCCACTTATCATCAGTGGTCGTGGCTTTAAAAGTAGTGAAAACTACAAAAAAGCACAAAAATTCATCAAAACACTTCGTCGGGACAAAGACTATTTGGTTGATGAGGAGAAAAAAGCAATTCACTTAACCGAAGATGGAACACTTCTTGCTGAAAGATTTTTTGGAATTGAAAACCTAAGTGACATAAATGCAGTTGAAATCAATCAACACATCATGAATGCATTAAGAGCAAACTTCATGCTTAAGCGTGACAGTGATTATATTGTAAAAGATGGCGAAGTTTTGCTTGTTGATGAATTCACTGGTCGTGTTATGGAAGGAAGGCGTTATTCAAACGGACTTCATCAAGCCATTGAAGCAAAAGAGCATGTTGAAATCAAAGATGAAAACCTAACTGTTGCAACAATCACTTTGCAAAACTATTTCAGAATGTATAAAAAACTTAGTGGAATGACAGGAACAGCAAAAACCGAGGAAGCCGAATTCAACAAAATCTACAACCTCGACATTGTTACAATTCCGCAAAACCTTCCAAACCTCAGACAAGATGAACCCGACATTGTCTACACCACAATGGAAGGCAAGTTCAATGCAATCGTAAACCGAATTGAAGATTGCTATGAAAAACAACAACCAGTGCTTGTGGGAACAACCACCATTGAGCGTTCGGAATACATTAGCAAAAAACTTAAAGAACGCAAAATTCCACACAATGTGTTAAACGCAAAAAATCACGCTCAAGAAAGTGAAATTATTGCCCAAGCAGGTCAACTTGGAAAGGTTACCATTGCCACCAACATGGCAGGTCGTGGAACCGACATTTTGCTTGGAGGAAACCCAGAGCATTTGGCAAAACTTCAACTTGCAAAAAAGGGTTACACTCATGAACTTATTGAACTTGCAACTTCATTTTTGCCTGCCGAAACCGAGGAAGTTCAACGAGTGAAAGACGACTACAAAAAGATTTATTCCGAAATTAAAGAGCAAACCGACAAAAACAAAGAAAAAGTTTTGGAAGTTGGTGGACTTATGATAATCGGAACCGAAAGGCACGAATCTCGTCGTATTGACAACCAACTTCGTGGTCGTGCAGGGCGTCAAG
>CAVEAP010000033.1:6594-8296 GCA_963613725.1 Mediterraneibacter torques | reverse complement strand
CCTATATATTGTAGCAAAAAAAAATGGTTGTGTCAATAATTTTTAACAAAAAATTTAAAAAATTTTTTTATCGCTCCAAAATTCTGCTATATTTTTAATTTATACCCAAATTTATTGCAAAAATACAATATTTTTTAGCAAAACCTCGCATTTTTATCAAAAAAAAGCAAATTTTCACATATTTTTGCACTTTTTTGTTTTTTGGTTAGTCTTTAACTGACCATTCGACCGTTTTAGCGCAACAAAAACAAACAGCATAAACACAAAACCAAACACTCCCAAAATTGGATAGACAACTTGCACAAACAAACTAAAACCAATTCCGCTCATCAAAAGTGCGATGATGCTGGTTAAAAATGTCATAAAAATTTGATTTCCAAAATAAGTTTTCAGCCAATTTGAAATGGTGTAAAGCATGGCAAACGAGGTTGTAAGAAGCCCAAGCCAAATCACGCACATCACCAGCACCGAAAGTGGAAAACTGCTTTTGAGGGCAATGGCAACAATGGGCATGTCTGAACTTACAAGTTCTTGGTTTGAAAAAAGCAAAATCAAAACAAGCAAAAGCGAAAGCGCCAGCATCATGCATCCCAAAAAACTCCCCAAAACAATTTCGTTTTTTTGATATTTGCTCCCCATTTTTGCAAACACAAAGCCCGCAAAAAAAATGTTGCTCCCCAAAAACAAAAGTCCATAAATTCCTGCACCTTCAAAGTCACCAAAATTTGAACTTGGAAGCAAAAAAATGTTTCCGTCAAAAGCCGAAAATCCCAAAACAAGCAAAATCATGGCAAGCAAAAGCGGAACAACCAACGCATTTGTTTTGGTGATTCCCCCAAAGCCAAAACACACCACCACCGTGCAAACAAGTGCACTAACCACCCCCGCCAAACGATAGGGAAGATTGGGCATAACAATGCCAAACAAACTGTCTGCTCCCGCAAACATGGAAGACAGCATCACAAGATTAGACAGCACCAAAAAAATTTCCACAACGGGCGAAAGTTTTTTGAAAGCGTGGCTGGTGGCATCTTGCACCGAACTTATTGCAAACTTTTTGCCGAACGAAAAACACAAAATGCACGCAAAAAAGAACAAAAAACACATCAAAAAAGCACCAAAAAAGCCCGCCCCACCAAAACGGGCAAAATAAAACCAAATTTCCTTGCCCGAAGCAAACCCAGCGCCCACAAGCGTTCCAAAAATTGTTACGCCAACAAAAATTGAATTAAAAAAATTTTTTTTGCTCATTTTTCCTCCAAAAGTTTTTGCGAATTTTTAAGTTTTTCAACAAAATCTTTTTTTACCTCAAAAAATTTGCACGCACTCAAAAACACTTCTGGCCACTGAAAAAGCAAAAAACACGCCACCACCGAAGATTTTTGCCCCACCAAAAATTGATTTTTTGTGCTGTGTTTTGCCTTTTTTAAAATTTTTGGAAGCAAACACAAATGTCCAAAAAAACATTCGGCAAAACTAATCGCTTTTGCTGTGCCTTTTTTTAACACTCCCAAATTTTGAAATTCATTTTTTGCCAAACAAAAACTGGAATATCTGCCATTTGCAACCATGTTAAATTCAAAAAAATTTTTTGAAAGCAAGGCATTTTGGCAAATTAAAAATTTTTGTTTTAGTGGCATTTTTAAAAGCAAAAGTTTTTGCAAAAGTGCTTTGGCTTTTTTGCCACTGCAACCGCAAAGGG
>CAVEAP010000033.1:0-6584 GCA_963613725.1 Mediterraneibacter torques | reverse complement strand
GCAAAGGGCTTGTGAAGCAACTTTTGTAACATGAAAATCAAACAGCGAAAAGCACCATTCGGTGTCCAAAACAAGAGTGTGGCTTTTTTCAAGATTTTGGCAAAACTCTCCACCAAAAAACACCTGCATCAAATTTGCAAGTTTTTGATTTTCCACTTCTTTTGGAAGCCGTTTTGAAATTTCAAAAGCAAAATTTTCGGTTTTAATCAGTTCCAAAAACATGTCATAAATTGGATTTTCAAAATCAAGCCACCTTGCATTTTGAAGACTTAGGATTGCGTTTTGAATGTCCCCTAAATTTTTGTGGACAAGAGCACAAAAAAGATGTGCTTTGGGGTCAAACTCGTTTTGTTTTGCCAAACGAACAAAAAACTTTTGGGCTTGCAAAAACTTTTTTTGTCTTGCAAAAAACAACCCCAACTTTTCAAGGTCTTGTGGCAAATTTGTTTCAAAATTTTCAAGTTCGCAAAAAATTTTTTTGCTGGCGGGCAAATTTGTTTTTTTGTAGCACTCAAACAAAACAAGCCGTGCTTCAACACTGTTTTCATTTTTTTCAAGTGCCTTTTTTGCAAACTTTTTTGCACTGAACAAATCACCCTCCAAAAACCCGCAAAGAGCCAAAAGCACCAAGGTTTTGCAATCAGATTTTAGCCCATACAAAATTTTTTTTGCTTCAAAAAATTTTTTTTTAAAAACCAATTCTTGTGCTTTGTTTTGCAAGTTTTGATTTTCAAAATCAAGGCTTTCCATTTTTTGTTTAATGTGTTGCGTCCACGCCAAAACACCCTCGCAAAACACCCCAAAAACATCAAAATCAAGAGTTTTTTCAAAATAGTCAAGTGCAAGCGAAAGTTGATTTTGCTCCGCCAAAATTTTGCCAATTCCAAAAAAGCAAGCGGACCTTAGCGGTGGTGATTTTAACGCACAAAAAAAGTAAAACAAACTTTGGTCAAACTGTTTCATTTCAAAAAAACAACCCGCCAAAAGCAAATTTGCCTTGTTTTTTTCTTGCACATTTTTTGCATTTGCTCGGGCAAGTTTAACCGCCTCCAACGCTCCCCAAAGGTCGTTTGCTTGCTTACGTTTTTCCATGAGGTCAAGATAGTGCTTCATGCTTTTTTTGAACTTTAAAATTTTTGCCATAACAAAAGTGTATGCCACAATTTTTTGATTTAAAACAAAAAAAGCTCTGCTTTTTGCAGAAACTTTTTTAACAATTTATTGCCCATCAGGTTTTTGTGGAAGTGGAGGAAGTGGACGTCCTTTTTCATCAATTCTAAGTTGAACAACCTTGCCGTTTGGAAGTTTTTGTGTGATAAGACGATACTTAACCCCATCTGGACCAACCTGAAGTGGTGGAAGTGTTGGTTTTGGCGCTTGCTCTGGCTGTGGCGTTGAAGCAACCTTTGGCTCAGGTGCTGGCTGTGGTGCTGTGTTAACTTGAGGCTCTGGTGCTGAAACAGGCTCTTGAACCGGCTCCTCTTGTGGCTGTTGAACATGCTCTTGCTCTTGCACTGAAACTGGTTGCTCATTTTGTGCTTTTGCGTTTTTCTTTGCTTCAAGCATTGCTTGTTTTTCGGCAATTTTTGCTTGTTTTGCTTGCTCTTTGGCAAGTTTTTTGTCCTCTTTTTCTTTGTTGAATTTTGAAAGGTCACCACCAAATTCAAGTGGGTCCCTTCTCATCAACACAAGCATCCAAATTCCGCCAACAATTCCAAAAAGCCCATAAAGGCATGCTGGAAAATAGTAGGCATAGTTTGCTTCAAAGTTGCTTCCCAAAGACAATTTGTTGTAGATTATGTCAAACAAAACAAACACAAAAAAGAAAACTGCGGTGAAAATGTGAAAAGAGTTTGCGTGAAAGGCTTGGGTTTTTCCCTCCCCTTTAAGCAAAAACACAAATCCAAGAATCATAAAAGCAAGTCCCGCAACACCAAAAACAATTTCAATAATTTGCTTTATATTGCCTGGAAAAGACTCAATTGGAATGTATCTCACCAAAAGTGCAACAAAAAATGAAAGCATTGCAGACTTCATGAACACCGAACTTTTTGCCCTACCAATAAAAAATGAGGCACAAGTTGCAAAAATAAGAACAACTGGAAGCAAAGTGTTAATGTAAAGATACGAAACTCTTTGAAGCATGTCGCCATTGATTCCAATTGAATTCCAATCCCAAGGAGCATTCATTCCAAGACAAATTTTTAACAGACCTGGCAGAAAAAGACCAACGGCAATAATACCAAACAAAAATGCAAAAATCCCACCAGCAATATATGTTGGGCGAAATTTTGTTTTTGGTATTTCTGGGTAAATCATAAAAAAACCTCCTACTTTTTACTATTACAACTATATTTTAACAAAACAAAAGAATTTTAGCAACTAAAAAATTGTGTTTTTTTTAAATTTTTTTCTATTTTGTGCAAAAAAATGGTAATTTATCACAAAAATCAAACAAAAGCACAAAAAAAGCATGGGAAAATGTTCTTTTTCCATGCTTTTCGCTTTTTTGGGGACACTGGCGTGTCCAGATACGCTCCGGTCAACTTTTCATTGTCAAAGGACACTGGCGTGTCCAGATACGCTCGGTGCGTGCCGTTCGGCACTTACTTCGGTATGACATTGATGTGGCGGTTCTCTCTGGGTTATTTTATAATGTTGAATTAGATGTTGATTTATGATAGGACAATAAGGATTATACCTCTTTTTTGCAAGGGTGAGGTTTTTTTGTTGTTGTCATACCGACCGTAGTGGAGTGTATCTAGGGCATTTATGCCCTTGACTGTAACCAAGCCCGCACAAACAAATGTAAACTTACCATTTGCGGATGTGAGGACATTAACTATTGTCATACCGAAGCGGAGCAAAACTTGTTTTTGCGTAGCCCTTGCGTATCTAGGGCATTTATGCCCTTGACTGCACCACGCTGGGACAGATTTCCTCCGCCTAGTCTTCCTCTGGAGATTCTTGAGTGTCGGAGTCCTCATCATCAAAATCATCATCAAGATTGAGTGTTGGAATTTCCATGTCCATTTCAAGATTTGAAGTGTCTGGAGTTGCCACAACAACACCTTCAACTTGGTCTTGAACTTCCTGAATTTCCTTGCTAACTTGCTCAACATCAATTGGTGACTGAGTGTCATCAGGAGCCATCACTGCCACCGATGCAACTTTGCTGTTTCCACGAAGTTTCATCATTTTAACCCCCATTGCTGTTCGGCTTAAAAGTCTTATGCTTTCCGAGTTGATTCTTATTGCAACACCTGCATCGGTAATAAGAAGAATGTCATCTCCCGGAGTGATTTGTTTTAGTGCCACCACCATGCCAGTTTTGTCGTTAAGTTTGCCTGCACTAACTCCCATGCCACGACGGGCTTGTCTGCGATAGTCTTCCACCTTAACACGCTTTCCAAAACCATTTTCGGTTACGGTAAGCATTTCGCTTCCTGTTTGAACAACAACCATGTCAACAAGCGTTGCACCTTCCAAAAGTTTCATTGCCTTAACACCTTGGCTTGACCTTCCGCTTTGTCTAACTTCGCTTTCGGCAAAGCGCATACATCTTCCCGCACTTGAAGCCACCAAAATGTCTTGTGAACCATCACTGATTTGAACTGAAATAAGTTCATCATCTTCATCAAGCACAATTGCTTTTTTACCAACTTGGCGAATGGAATCAAACTCGCTTAGTTTTGTCTTTTTAATAAATCCTTTTTTGGTTGCCAAAACAAGAAACAATTTGTCGCCTTCCATCTCGGCCTTACGGCAAATCATTGCATTAACTTTTTCATCTTGTTCAACTTGCAAAAGGTTTACGATTGCTCTGCCCTTTGCTTGTTTTGTTGCTTCTGGCACTTCATAGGTTTTTAGGCAATAAACTTTTCCTTTGTTGGTAAAGAACATAAGTTGGTCGTGAGTGTTTGCCACAAACATATTGTCCACAAAGTCGTTGTCTTTGGTTTTGTGGAAAGTGTTTCCAACTCCGCCACGATTTTGGGTGTGATATTCCGAAACAGCCATACGCTTGATGTAGCCCTGTTTGGTCATGGACACAACCATGTCTTCTTTTGCAATAAGGTCTTCAAGTTCAATTGAGCCAACATCATGAGAAATTTCACTTTTTCGTGGGGTGCCATATTTTTCCTTGATTTCCAAAAGTTCTTTGGCAATAATTGTTAAAACTTTGGTGTCGCTGTCCAAAATGCTTTTCATTTCGGCACAGAATTTTTGAAGTTCCAAAAGTTCGTTTTCAAGTTTTGAAATTTCAAGGGCAGTAAGACGCACCAACCTCATTTCCAAAATTGCATTGGCTTGTTTTTCGGTAAGAGCAAGTTTTTCCATAAGTGAGTTAAGGGCATCGGCACGCTCTTTTGATGATTTTATGATTTTAACAACTTCATCAATGTCCAAAAGTGCCTTAACAAGACCTTCAACAATGTGTTCACGCTCCTCGGCTTTTGCCAAATCAAATTTTGTTCGGCGAACAATAACTTCTTTTTGGTGTTCAAGGTAGTAATAAAGCATTTCTTTCAGGTTCAAAATTCGTGGTTCTTTGCCCACAAGTGCCAAAAATGTGATTCCCGCACTTGTTTGAAGTTGTGTGTGTTTGTAAAGCAAATTCAAAACAACTTGTGGGTTGGCATCACGCTTGATGTCCACAACAACACGCATTCCTTCACGGTCGCTTTCTTCACGAATGTCTGAAATGCCCTCAATTTTTTTATCTTTAACAAGGTTTGCCATTTGTTGAATAAGAAGTGCTTTGTTCACTTGGTGAGGAATTTCGGTGATAACAATGTGAAAACGCTCTTTGTCATCTTCCTCAATTTCACATCTTCCACGAACAACAATTTTTCCATGACCAGTTTTGTAGGCTTGCCTTATGCCCATACGCCCCATGATGATTCCGCCTGTTGGATAGTCTGGCGCTTTGATGTAGTCCATAAGTTCATCAATGGTAATGTCTGGGTTGTTAATAAGCGCCACCACGCCGTCAATAACTTCGCCCAAGTTGTGTGTTGGGATTGCGGTTGCCATTCCAACAGCAATTCCATCGGCACCGTTAACCAAAAGGTTTGGAAAGCGAGCAGGAAGCACAACAGGTTGCATAAGGGTGTCGTCAAAGTTTGGCGAAAAATCAACACTGTCTTTGTCCAAATCTCTTAACATTTCACCAGCAATTTTGCTGAGTCTTGCTTCGGTGTAACGCATGGCTGCCGCTGGGTCGCCATCAACTGAACCAAAGTTTCCATGACCGTCCACAAGTGGTGCTCTCAAAGTAAAATCTTGAGCAAAACGCACCAATGCTTCATAGACTGCCGAATCACCATGTGGGTGATATTTTCCCAAAACATCTCCAACAATGCGGGCACATTTTCGGTAAGGTTTGTCCGAAAACAAATTAAGTTCCCCCATTGAATAAAGAATTCTTCGATGAACTGGTTTAAGTCCATCACGCACATCTGGGATTGCACGTGAAACATTAACTGCCATTGCATAGGCAATAAAACTTTTTTTCATTTCATCAACAACCGGAACCTTTACAATCTGGCTGTCTTTGTCCATAATGGTTTCAATTCCATCTTCCATCTTTTTTCTCCAATTAAATTTTATTTTTTTAAACCAAGTTCATCGCTTTGGTTTGTGCTAGTTTGTTTGTCCAAAACTTTGTGGTTTTTGTGGTTGTGTGTTTTTGCTTTGCTCACTTTTTTCGTTTGCTGTTTGTTTTTGTGGCTTTACCAATCTGTTTAAAAACGAATTGTCTGTTAGCCCCGCTTTTTCAAGTGCTTCTTTTTTTTGTTCTTCTGCATTTTTTGGCAGTTGTTTTGTTTGCTTTTCTTTAAGGTCATTTTCACTTTTTTTAACTTTTTCAAGCAAAACCTCAAAACTTTTGTCTTTGTCATATTCAAAACAAAGGTTTTGTGTTTTAATGTTAAACAATTTTGCAAGATTGGTGATTGCTTTAACTTGCTCGTTTGTGCAGTTTGTGTTTTTGGAATAAGAACAAGACTCAAAGGCTTTTGCAATGTCTTTTTCATTTTCTTTTTTAAAAGCAATTTTTTTGCAAATCATTTTTTTGTTTTTTGCAATTTTCACAAGCATTGCACCCGAAGTGTCAATGCCATTCATTTCCAAACAGCCGGGTTTTGAACAATTTGCAACAACTCCATTTTTAAGCACCAAAAAATTTGAATTAAATTTGTTGCCAGCAAATGTTTTTTGCAATTCTTTTGTTTTCGAGCCGTCAAAAATCTCACTTGCAAATTTGTCTGGCAAAAACAACAAAAACTTGTCCACAAAAATGTCACTTGGGCCTTTGTCACTTCCAAGCACCACAAAATCAGGAATTTTTAATGCCTCAAAATTTGGGTCAAAAACTTTAAGAATTTCATTTTTGTCAAGTTGTTTGTCATCAACAAAAAATTCGCCGTTTAACATTTTCACTTTGCCATTCAAAAAATCTGCCAAAAACGGTTGCCCCATTGCCCTAAAAAATGGCACACTTCCCATGGCAATTTGCTCTGCTGAAAAACCAGTTTTTTTCAGTCCATCTGCAATGGTAAATTTTTCTTCAAGACATTCAG
>CAVEAP010000032.1:0-8436 GCA_963613725.1 Mediterraneibacter torques | reverse complement strand
GGAAGATGTTGTGGTTGAGGACAATTCTTTGCCACTTGGCAAGGTTTTTTACAAAACTTATCCCAAAAAAGGCTCAACCAGCAAAAGTTTTTTGGAATATTACAAAAACGGCACTTTTGTGGCAAAAAAACTTTTGCGGAAACAAACCTACAATCCAGTTCAAGGGGTTAAAATTGTGGGAACAAAACCTGTGGTGCAAACTCCAGTTCCAATTCCGCAAAATCTAAATTTTCCAAACCAAAGCCAAAACCAAACAGGCTTTACCACATGGAAAACTTTTTCAAATTAAAATCAATCTCAAACAAAAAAATTTTCAAAAGTGTTTTTTGTTATCCACACCAAAGGCTTAATTTTGTGGATAACTTTTTTGTATAATTTTTAATTTTGCTTAATTTTGTGGCTTTTAAAAAAAATATTAGCAAAAATGTTCAAAAAATTTTATGCAAGAATTTTTTGTTTTTATGTTTAAAAAATGAAATTTTGCTCAAAAGGGTGTGGATAACTTTTTAAAAATGTGGATAACTCGGCTTTTTTGGGGACATTATTTTTTGAAAAATGCAAAATTAGAACAAATTTATCAAAATTGATTGTGGATAAGTGTATAGTTTTTAGTGGAAAACTAAGGCGTTTTTGCAGTATTTGAAGCGTTTTTTAAAGGTTATTCACACAAAAACAAATGATGTTTTTTTCTCCTTATTATTCTTTATTATGTGTGCGTGAGGAAAATTTTTTCAAAAAACTTTAAAAATTTTTCAAAATTTTGCCATAAATTGTTGACAAAGCAAAAAAGATTTGGTAGAATTTCATTACTACAAAAAGAAACTTTGTAGCTGTTTTATTTTATGATTACGGTCATAAAGTAACCTTTCAAGAGCAATCTTATCGTGTGTGATTGTTTTTGAAAGAAGGCTAAAAGTAAAATCAGAAACTATTCCAAGCTGTTTTACAATTGGCAAGTGGAGTTTTTTTAGGGTTGATTAAAATTCCAAATCAAAATTTTTTAGGAGGATAAAATGCCAACAATCAATCAATTGATAAAGCATGGCCGTAAGAGCAAAGTGAAGAAAACAAAATCTCCACTTCTTGATGGATGTCCACAAAAGCGTGGAGTTTGCTTCGTTGTTACAACAACAACACCAAAAAAGCCTAACTCAGCGCTCCGTAAAATTGCAAAAGTTCGTCTTAGCAATGGACAAGAAAGCACCATGTACATTCCTGGAATTGGGCACAACCTTCAAGAACACTCAGTGGTTCTTGTTCGTGGTGGTCGTGTTCCAGACCTTATCGGTGTGCGTTATCATGTTATTCGTGGTGTTTTGGACACTGCAGGTGTTGCAAAACGAAACCAAGGCCGAAGCAAATATGGCGCAAAGAAAGAAAAGAAAGCTTAAAACATTAAGTTTAGTTTAAAAAATTTGGTTTGAAAAAAACCCAAAACAAAATCTTACAAGGAGGAAAATTACACTATGTCAAGAAGAAACTCAGCTCCAGTGCGCAAAGTTTTGCCAGATCCAAAATATGGAAGCGTTATTGTAACAAAACTTATCAATCAAGTTATGCTTGATGGAAAACGTGGAATTGCACAAGAAATTGTGTATGATGCACTAACAACTTTGGAAGGCAAAACAAATGTTAAAGCAATGGAAGCATTAGACAAGGTTTTTGAAAATGTTATGCCACTAGTAGAAACCAAACCAAGAAAGGTTGGTGGAGCAACTTACCAAGTTCCTGTTGAAGTTAGACCTGCCAGAAAGCAAACACTTGCAATTCGTTGGATTGTTTTGTTTGCAAAAAAACGCTCAGAGCGTGGAATGGAAAATCGTCTTGCTGGCGAACTTTTGGATGCATTTAATGGCACTGGCGGAGCAGTTAAGAGAAAAGAAGAACTTCACCGTCAAGCAGAAGCAAACAAAGCATTTGCACACTTTAAGTACTAATAAAAACAAGGAGAAAGGAAAGATAGAATGGCAAGAACATTTGCAATAGAAAAAGTTAGAAACATCGGTATCATGGCTCACATCGATGCAGGAAAAACAACAACCACCGAAAGAATTTTGTTCTACACAGGAAAAACTCACAAAATTGGTGAAGTTCACGAAGGTGCAGCAACAATGGACTGGATGGTTCAAGAGCAAGAGCGTGGAATCACAATCACATCTGCTGCCACAACAACAACTTGGAGAGATTGCCAAATCAACGTAATCGACACTCCAGGACACGTTGACTTTACAATTGAAGTTGAGCGTAGTCTTAAAGTTTTGGACGGAGCAGTTGCAGTTTTCTGTGCTCGTGGAGGTGTTCAACCTCAAAGTGAAACAGTTTGGCGTCAAGCAAACAAATATGGTGTTCCACGCATGGCTTATGTGAACAAAATGGACCGTGAAGGCGCAGACTTTTTCAGGGTTGTCCAAATGATGAAAGACCGTCTTGGAGCAAACGCTGTTCCAATTCAAATTCCAATTGGGCAAGCAAACACATTCACTGGAATTGTTGACCTTATCTCAATGAAAGCAATCATCTACAAAGATGACCTTGGAAAAGATATGGAAATCACCGAAATTCCAGAAGAACTAAAAGCAGAAGCAGAAAAATGGCACAACAACATGGTTGAAGCCGTTGCTGAATCTGATGACAACCTTCTTGAAAAATTCTTTGCAGGTGAAAAATTTACCGAAGAAGAAATCAAGCAAGGACTTAGAAAGGGAACCATTGAATTAAAACTTAACCCAGTTATTTGTGGTTCAAGTTACAAAAACAAGGGTGTTCAACCTTTGCTTGACGCAATCGTTGATTACATGCCAAGCCCAGTAGACATTCCTGCAATCAAAGGAGTTCTTCCAAATGGTCAGGAACAAGAACGCAAGGCAAGTGATGACGAGCCATTTAGCGCTCTTGCATTTAAGGTTGTAACAGACCCTTACGGAAAACTTACATATTTCCGTGTTTACAGTGGTCACCTTGAAAGTGGAAGTTATGTTTATAACTCCACAAAGGGCAAAAAGGAAAGAGTTGCTCGTTTGATTAGAATGCACAGTAATGAAAGACATGAAATCAACGAAGTTCGCACAGGTGACATTGCCGCAATTGTTGGACTTAAAGACACAACAACTGGTGACACTTTGTGTGATGAAAAAGCTCCAATCATTTTGGAGAGCATCAATTTCCCTGACCCTGTTATTAAAATTGCTATTGAGCCAAAAAACAAGCAGGCTCAAGAAAAGATGGTTCAAGCACTTCTTCGTTTTGTAGAAGAAGATCCATCATTTAAAACTTACACTGACCAGGACACTGGTCAAACAATTATTGCCGGTATGGGTGAATTACACCTTGATATATACAGAGACCGCCTTGTGCGTGAATTTGGCGTGGATGTTAATGTGGGCAAGCCACAGGTTGCCTACAAAGAAACAATCCGTGCAAAGACTCGTCAAGAAGGCAAATACATCAGACAATCTGGTGGAAAAGGTCAATATGGTCACTGTGTGATTGAGATGGAACCACTTGAGCCGGGCAAAGGATACGAGTTTGTTGATAAAATCGTTGGTGGCGCAATTCCAAAAGAATTTATCGCTCCAATCAATGATGGAATTAGCGAGGCTCGCATGAACGGAGTTGTTGCTGGTTATGAAATGGTTGATTTCAGAGTAACACTAGTAGATGGAAGCTTCCACGATGTAGACTCTTCCGAAATGGCATTTAAGATTGCAGGTTCAATGGCTTTCAAGGAAGCCGCAAAAAATGCACAGCCAGTTTTGTTGGAGCCTATGATGAAAGTTCAAGTTGAAGTTCCTGAGGAATATCTTGGGGATGTTATGGGAGACATTAACCGTCGCCGTGGACAACTTCGTGACATGGAGCTTAAAAATGGTCAACAAACTATAAATGCCGTTGTACCTCTTGCTGAAATGTTTGGTTATGCAACTGATTTGCGTAGCCTTACACAAGGTCGTGGTATCTTTATTATGGAGTTATCACACTATGATGAAGTTCCAAAATTCATTGCAGACAAGATTGTTGGGCAACGCACAAAAGCCGAATAATTGGCAAAAAATAAATAATAAGGAGATAAAAGAATTATGGCAAAAGCTAAATTCGAAAGAACAAAACCACACTTTAACCTTGGTACAATCGGACACGTTGACCATGGTAAAACCACATTGACAGCTGCAATTACTTCTACTCTCGCTGTTAAGGGTTTTGCAGAAGCAAGAGACTATGCTTCTATTGACAACACAAAAGAAGAAAGAGAAAGAGGAATTACAATTAACACAAGTCACGTAGAGTATGAGACACCAAAACGTCACTATGCTCACGTTGACTGCCCAGGACACGCAGACTATGTTAAAAACATGATTACAGGTGCTGCACAAATGGACGGAGCAATTCTTGTAGTTGCTGCTACCGATGGTGTTATGCCTCAAACTCGTGAGCACATTTTGCTTGCTCGTCAAGTTGGTGTGCCAGCAATCGTAGTATTCGTTAACAAAGTTGACCAACTTCCACCAGCTGACAAAGATGAAATGCTTGAGTTAGTTGAAATGGAACTTCGTGACCTTTTGTCAGAATACGGATTTGATGGAGACAACACTCCAATTATCTTTGGTTCAGCCGTAAAAGCTTTGGAAGCTGCAACAAAAGGTAATGTTGATGGCGAAGACAGTAAGTGCATTTTTGAACTTATGGATGCTGTTGACAACTACTTCAAAGACCCAATTCGTGCAACAGACAAACCATTCTTGATGCCTGTTGAAGACGTTTTCACAATCACAGGACGTGGAACCGTTGCAACAGGACGTGTTGAGCGTGGAACTGTTAAAAACGGAGACACCGTTGAAATCGTTGGTATGGGACCAACAAAAACCACAGTTATCACTGGTGTAGAAATGTTCAAAAAGCTTCTTGACAAAGCAGAAGCTGGAGACAACATTGGTGTTCTTCTTCGTGGTATTGAGCGTAAGGACATTCAAAGAGGACAAGTTATTTGTGCTCCTAAAACAATCACTCCTCACACAAAATTTAGTGCAAGCGTATATGTATTAAAGAAAGAAGAGGGTGGACGTTCAACTCCTTTCGTTTCAGGTTACCGTCCTCAATTCTACTTCAGAACAACTGATGTAACTGGAACAATCACACTTCCTGAGGGTGTTGAAATCGTTATGCCAGGTGACAACATTGAAATGAAAGTAGAACTTATCACACCAATCGCAATTGAAGAAGGACTTCGTTTTGCTATCCGTGAAGGCGGACGCACAGTTGGTTCTGGTGTAGTTTCAAAGATTCTTGAATAAGATTCAAAAATTCCTTTGTAATTTAAAATGCTTTAACAAAAGCACTTTAAAAGGCATCTTGCTTTGGCAAGGTGCCTTTTTTTTATTTAAAATTTAAATCAAAACAACACATTGTCTTAATTTCCATAGTAAAAGGTTGTATGTCAAAAATTATCACATAAATTCAATTTTTTTGTTTAAAACAGTTTTGAATTTTAAAATTTTGTGCTATACTATAAGCATGGAAACAAAAAAGAAAACAAATTTAAAGATTATTTTAGTTATGATGGGCTTGGTTTTTGCAAGTCTGTTTACCTTTTCGGGCTGTATTTTTAATTTAAGCACGCCAGCAATTACTCGTTATGGAGCGGAAATCAGATGGGATGAAGTTGAAAATGCAAGTTCTTATGAAGTGGTTTTCACTGATGAACAAAACAATTCAACAACACAAGTTGTTTCAAAAAACAAAATCAATGTGTCGCCATATGTTAGTGTTGGAAAATGGATGGTAAAAGTTAGGGCAATTACAAATGACATTTTTCGAAACAACTCCAATTTTTCAAACACCGTAACGGTCATTGTTGGGTCTGGTCTTACGGTGCCTGAAGACTTAACTGTTCAAAAAGAAGGAAATGATGTTGTCGCAAATTGGAAAACTGTTATCAATGCAACATATTATCAAATTAACCTCAAATTTGGAGACAAAGAGCAGGAACCAATTCAAACCACAAACGCTGAGGGAAGTTTTGTTTTAACAGATTATTTTGAAAATGGTGGCGGAATCTATGACATTTGTGTTCAGGCAATAAAATCAGATGAAAGCACTGTTTTGAGTTCAGAAAACAGTGCATCAGTTCAATATGAAAATAATATAACCTTAAATGCTCCAACAATTTCTTCATTTACAAAAAGTGGAAATGATTATGTGCTTTCTTGGGAAAGCGTAAATCAAGCAACCTCTTACAATGTAAGTCTTTTGGGGATTGACACATGTTATCAGACAACAAACACCAGCCTAACTCTCACAGAATCTCAACTTGGAAAATTGGCAAAACAAAATGGTGTTTACAACAAATCAGCCTTTCAGGTTGCTTTTGTTCAAGCAGAATCAACCAGCAAGTATTGTGCCGACTCAGACTTTTCTTTAGGTAAGGCATATGTTGGTGTTTATCCAAGCAAATCAAATTATAACAACATTAAAGTTGACTATTTTTACCATTCCTTAAAATTGGATAGTTCTGAAACTTTTGACCTTTGTGCCGACAATCAATCAGAACTCAATGCTTTGATTAATTTTGTTCTTTATTATCGTTTAGACGCAAAAGGTTTTGGCTTTTATTTGAATTTTGGTGGCGACATTTCAAAATCTATAAATTCGGCTTTTAATGACTATGATGAAATTTGTGAACTTGATTCAAGTGCCTATTCATATAGTAATGAAAATAAAATTATTTTTACAGAAAAACTTAATTACAAAAATCCTTCAACGCCTTATCTTAATGCCTACACAAATGAAGAAGGCGAAAACAAAAACAACACACAGCAACAATTTGAAACAATCAACAGTTTCACAAAAACGCCAAGAACATCAACCTCAGAACTTCCAATTAATTCTCGTGCAAAAAGCATGAATGTTTACACAAGCGAACAACTCTTCATGGCTGTTCAAGCGGGTTACAAGCCAATTTTTGTTGGAGGAAATTCTGGAGGAAAAATCATTTGGGACAAAGCCCAAGAAGTTGCTCTTAGCATCATAGATAATTCAATGACAGATTATCAAAAAGTTTTGGCAATTTTTGATTGGGTATGCTACACCAACGTTTATGACAAAAATCTTTTGTCTATCTACGAAAAGGGGAATTACACTAATCTAATGTCCTACACAGGTTGGTATCTTGAAGGAATGTTCCTTCAAAACGGTCAAGCAGTTTGTGATGGAATTTCAAAAGCGTTTGCTCTTTTGTGTGGTATTGAAAACATTGATTGCTACAAGGCAAATGGTTATGCTTATGGCAATTCAAAAGAAGGACACGCTTGGAACAAAGTAAAACTTGGTGAAAACTGGTATGGGGTGGACTGCACATGGAACGATACAACAAAAAACACTAATGGAAAAGAGGTTTTAACACACAGATATTTCTTGGTTAGTGATGGAATTTTGGGCAAAAATTCAGAACATGTCGAAACATTCCCTCTTTTACACACTGCAACAACAAGTTATGATTATTTTGCAAACACAAAGGTAACAATTTTAGGGCAAGAATATGACATGATTATTGAAGACGAATTAACTAAAACAGTGTTACTTACTCATCTCTATGAAAATTATTCAAACTTTGAAGTTAAATCAAAAGTTCCAATTTCCACAGCAAAAACTGATTGGATAAAAATTACTTACACACCAGCAATGGAGGACGGATATTTTTATTATGTGTTTTACAAAAACATCTAAAAAACAGTTTAATTTCATATTTTAACAAAAAATGACAGATTTCATTCTGTCATTTTTTTAGTTAAAGTTAAATCTTTGAATGGTGGGGCATATGGGGAAATATAATATATAATATATATAAAGAAAAAGGAAAAAGTTAAAAAATTTAAAAAAACAATTATGTTTTTAACTTAATCTTAATAAAAATTTCTTGCTCAAGCACATTTTTGTATGTTTTTTTGCTTGCCAATTTATTGGAAAAAGGTCAAAAATGGTGAAAAATACCGCAAAAAACCATGACACACACGGCGGGGTGTCTAAAAAACAGCTATTTTAGGCGTTTTTTTTGATTTTTTTTTAATTTTTTTAAAAAACTTGTTGACTTAGAAAAAAATATTTAGTATAATACGCTCGTATCACTCAAAAAGATTATTCAAATTGATTGATACCGCAATCGTATGATTGTGAGTAGTACATTGACAACTGCATAGTGATATAAGAAACTGATGAAATCTTATATACAAATATTCTATTAATAATAAAAAAGTGTAATATGCAATTTCACGAAAATTACAATTTATGCTAAGTTTTATTAACAATAAAAACTTTTTTACATGCAAACAATCAAATTAAATTTGATTGGTCAGAAGCAAAATTATATGTAAACATACATATAGCCAATTCGACGTATACGATCAAGCTACAAAGAGCGTATGGTGGATGCCTTGGCACTAGGCG